>NZ_JASPGY010000005.1:0-200666 GCF_030229765.1 Corynebacterium nasorum
AGCATATACTTTCCGGAAACCTACAGGTCAATCCGTGAAAATCCGCGATTCCGGACACACTTTTTGACCCTTAACCCTATGTCTTTTATCTAATTGGTTGTAGTCGTACAGAATATGTAAATGTTTCTTAGCGGAGCGCTGCAAATCCTCTGGACAATTTTTTATAGCATCTATAGTTTTTTGGTCAGGAGACCCCTTTTCACCGCAATGGTAGAGTCGCTCCTGGAGCGCGCTCCTAATATCATCAATTCTGTTCTGCCATTCTTTAAGGCATTCACTCACCGTAGGGTGCGTGACTTCTAAGTCCAGATTTTCTAGATAAGCTCTGTACCTATCAAAAAATTGACTGTACAATTTTAGGGTCTTTCCAGCATCTTCTATTTCTGTCTCGGCTTCACGCATCTTTCTGATGCACTCGGACACAGCCCGGCGTTGGCTCGCGTAATCCTCACGTCGCACTTGTTCCAACCGTTCCCAGTCACGTCGTTTATTGCTACAGCGCACGATAAAAATGGAAACAATCGGGGATAAGACTGCGCCCAAAAACGGAATAACATAGTCCCAAAGAATGTCCATAGGGCAAGCATAGAGGCGTTAGCCCCTACCCACGTACCACCGGCGGTGGTTCAACGCCTTAAATCGCATTTCCCACCTGCATGTTTGCACCCTTTGGCGGTGGGGACGGGCCGGGTAGGTGCTACCCCCTAAAGGGTTTACACTAATCCACCAATTAGCAATCTTGCGTGCCTATGCCAACATCACCACAACATCAAGACTGATGGGCGGGCCTTTTATATAAAGGATCCGATTAGTGGGGACATAGTCTGGCTTTTTGAGGATTCCACGTGGGTCTATGACGAAGCTAGCGGGCCACTCGCAGCGAAAAATCGGAGGTGGGCGCAGACGGTGGCGCAGGCGACACAGCGGCGTCGGCACAATGCGCACGAGGATGCACAGAGATTGAAAGAAGAGCTGGAAAACGAGAAACGGGACAGCGAAGAAACTGTCCCGGAAGAGTAGATGGCCTTCTAGAAGACCAATTAGAAGTGGACGTACATCAGGATTAGGCAGATGATCCATAGGAGGTTAAATACGCCACCGAACGCGGACAGTGGCTTCTTTGCCGCCGCGTAGTCAAAGGTTTCGTTTGACTCGAGGGAGGCCATTGCCTTCTTCTGCTTAGGGATGATGACGAAGAAGAGCAAGCACCACGCGACGATGGCAACCAAGATGGCGATGTGGAAGTTTACCTCGGACTTGTAGGCGCTGATATCGGAGAGAAATACGCCGAGCCCGAGGATAGGCACAATAGCGGAAATGTAGCCATAGGTATTGGTTATGTTATGCAGAACGCGGGCGGAGCCTAGTGCTGCGTGCTCACCTTGTGCTGCCTTTGCCATCTGCGTCTGGAAGCTGGAGGTAGATACGCAGACTGGACCGATTAAGAGAATAGCTGCAGCCACGTGGAGGAATACAAGGAAAGTAGTCATTGAAAGAACCCTTCAATCGCGGAAAGTTGCCACATTTACCCTAATCAATTTCCGGTGAGTAGGGCTATCCGACATTGCCTTTGCATGGCGCGCACGTCCGCGGAAGGGAGCGGAAGCGAGTACTTGCGGGCGATGTCTGCGAGGCGGCGAGAATATTCGCAGCGGTTGGTCGGCGGAAGCCATTCGGCAGGAAGAGCATCTGACTTTTCTTGGTTGAGCTTGCGGCTGGTGGCTACGAGATTGAGCGGATCGTTGCCAAAGCGCACTTTGGTCTCGCGGTCCCACTCGGAAGCGCCCATGTCATAGGCCGCGGAGAGCGGAAAGATGTGGTCGATCTCTATGGGTGAAGTGGCAGGAATGGTGGTGCCACTATAAGGGTCATAGACGGTCCCACTGCGGGCATGGCAATCGTGGAGGGGATCGCTGGCCTGGCTTTCCAGAATGGCCTCGCGGGTGCTACAGGCACCGTGGGGCTGCCAGATGCCGAAATCATCGCGATTGTAACCAGCGGCGTTAGGGCGTGCAGCTACGGTATCGACCTCAAAACGTGGAAAAGGCCACGCATACCATGCGCCGATAAGGACGGTGACGCATGATAGCGCGGCCAGATAATAGGACTTCATGTCCTATTGGACTGCGTGGAGTCCGTGATGGTTCCGATTATTTATCGGTGACCTTTTCCGCGGCCTCCTCGAAGTCGAGGCTGGAGTCATTTTCCACGAGCTTGGCCAGCTTGGTGGCCTCTTCAAACTCGCTAACAACTTCCGGTGCTGGCTCCTTGGTGAGCTTGGTGACGATGACCGCCACAATGAGGGCCAGGAAGAAGCCAGGAACCATCTCGTAGAGGGTATCGGAAAGCGGAGACATGCCCCAGCCGATGGCTACGATGGCGCCGGTGAGCATGCCGGCAATCGCGCCGGTGGCGTTGAAACGCTTCCAGTACAGGGACAGCAAGATGATTGGGCCGAAAGCGGAACCGAAGCCTGCCCACGCAAAGCCCACAAGGCCAAGGATGGAGTCAGACGGGTTGATCGCCAAGAGGGCGGCAATGACCGCGATGGCAACGATTGCGGTGCGGGAGAGGTTGATGAGGACCTGTTCGCCTGGCTTCTTCTTGGCAAAGATGAGGAAGAGGTCCTCGATGAGGGAAGTAGAGACGACGAGCATCTGGGAAGACATGGTGGACATGATGGCGGCTAGAACCGCGGTCAGGACGAAGCCTGCGGGCAACGGGTGCATCATGGCCTGTGCCATGTCCAGGAAGATGGTTTCGAAATTGTCCTGGTCGGTGATGCTGTGGCCGGTTTGGGTGAAGTAAACGGTGCCAGAGAGCGCGACGAAGATTGCGCCGATGACGGACAGGCCCATCCAAGTCACGCCGTAGAAGCGGCCTTGGCTGGCGTCGGAAGGCTTACGCAGCGCCATGAAACGGACAACGATGTGCGGCTGGCCAAAGTAGCCCAAGCCCCAGGCCAGGTTGCCGATGATAACGCCGGCGGATACGCCTGCGAACATGGAGAAGTAGCTGTCATTTTCTACTACGCCATCGGTGCCATAGGGATTATTGGCGGCAAACGAGAAGATCGAGGATGGATCGCTGAGAGAGACAATGGCCATGATCGGCACGATCATCAGGGCGACGAACATAAGAACGCCCTGGACGACGTCCGTGTAAGACACCGCCAAAAAGCCGCCGACGAAAGTGTAGAAGATGGTCACCGCAGCGATGACGAGCATGCCGGTGAGGTAGTCGCCACCGAAGGTGGACTCGAAGTAGCGGCCACCGGAAACCATGCCGGAGGAGACGTAGAAGGTAAAGAAGAAAATAATGATGGCTGCGGAGATGATGCGCAGCAGGCGGGACTTATCGTGCAGGCGGTTTTCAAAGAAGGACGGCACGGTAATGGAGTTGGCCGCGATTTCCGAGTAAGAACGCAGGCGCGGTGCGACCCACTTCCAGTTAGCCCAGCAGCCGACGAGCAGGCCGATGGCCATCCACAGCTCGGACATGCCGGAAAGGAATAGAGCTCCGGGCAGGCCCATGAGTAGCCAGCCGGACATATCGGATGCGCCAGCGGAAAGAGCCGCTACGAATGGGTGCAGGCCACGGCCGCCCAAAACATAATCGTCATATTGGTCGGTTTGTTTGTAGCTCCAGTAGCCAATGGCTGCCATTGCGAGGAGATACACGATCATCGCAATGACGTACCAAGTTGAATCTTGCACGTTTTACTCCTTGTAGTGATATGTAGGACATATTCACGTTAACGGGGTCACAAGGTTAACCCAAGCGAAAATACAGGTGTGACGCATGTCTCCGTTTGGATTTTCTATCGTTCAACTGGGGAAAGAGGGAAATATAACGAGCGTGTAACAAACTTGGAAGGGCTGCTATGCTGGCGGTTATGGCTTCTTACCTCGTGCATGGACTGTGGCTCCCCGTTACGGGGCTTGGTCTGTGGATTGAACAGGTAGAAGGGCACAAGATTGTCATGCCCAATGCCGTTCCTGAAGGCACCTTCCCGCCGGCGGTAGAGTCCATCCTGGGGAAGAAATCTTTCCGCAACCGGGCGCGGGTCTCGCTGCGCACGCCCAAGGGCAAGGACGTGTCCTTGATGGTGCCGATGGCAATGTTCGGCCCAGAAGAGGCCGTCGCGGCGCTTACTCAGATGGAACACCTGAATCACAAGCCGCCTGCCACCATCGCCCCTGACCTCCAGTGGCTGCTCCATGCCTACAGTGGCCTATGCAAATTCGTGCGCGCCGGGCGCGTGACGTTCCGGCTGGCCTACCAGGCCAATGAGTGGTTCCCCATGTGGCAGCTGGCCTCCGGCTTGGGGGAGCGCGGGTGGCTTGCAGAGATGATGGCAGCCGCGCCCGGCATCTTGCATGTTAATAATCGGGCACTGTCGGATGACATGGCCGATGAGCTCACGCACTGGATCGCGTTTCGAGAGCTGCGGCCCGTGGCGGAAGCACCGCGGCCGATGCCGTGGCACGAGTTCGCCCGCGCCCTGCTCGATACGCGGCCGATCCGGCGTGGGCGCGCGCAGCTTTTGCGCGGGCTCAATGAGTGGAAGAATTCCATCTACGAGGTGGAACTCCAATTGGTCTACATCGTGGAAGAACCGGCAGAAGATGACCCGGATGCGGCCAAGTGGCCGGTGCGCGTGCGGGTGCGCTCGGGCACGGATGCTCCGCGGCCGGTGTCAGCGCAGAGTCTGGATAGGGCGAGCGTCGAAAAGCTGCGGGAAGCCCACCGCAAGGCTGTGCGCATCGCGCCCACGCTGGGGGAGACCGCACAGCTGCCGCAGCCCGGCGACGGCGACTGGGATGTCTACCTAGAAACCCACCAACTTACCCATTTTGTTACGCACGAGGTGGACAAGCTCAAGGCCAGTGGCGTGACTGTCATGCTGCCCAAGGCCTGGGCGCAGATGGAAACGAAGGCCAAGCTGGAAACCCACGAGGCCCGCGATCCGGCCGAGGCCGCCACTAAAAAGCACATTGGCATGAATAAGCTGGTGGACTATAACTGGCGCATGTCCGTGGGCGATGTGGAGTTGACCGAGGAAGAAATGGAGGACTTGGTCAATTCCAAGTCCGGACTTATCCAGTTACGCGGCAAGTGGGTCATGGCCGATAAGCAGGTTGTCTCCCAGGTCTCCGGATACATGGATGCGCTGCGGGAGAAGTCCCTGGCGCGCAAGAAGAAGGAACTTGAGCAGCTGGCCGCTACCGCGGAGATAGCCAAGCAGCTCGGCGAACCCGGTTGGGAAGCCTTAATGGCGGACGTGGAGCAGCGCCGCCAAGAGTTCAACGAGGGTGGCGAAGAACACGAGCAGGTTACCGTGGCTGAGCTGCGCGAGCTGGCGCTCGAGTCCATGACCCAAGAACCCATCGAGTTCACTGGCAGTACCTGGCATACGGCCCTGCTCGGCGGGGTGGACAAGGTCGCCCCAGAGCGCGTGGACATTCCCAAAACTGTCCATGCGGAGCTGCGCGAGTACCAGCGTCGCGGCGTCGACTGGCTGTATTGGATGTCTCGCAATGGCATAGGCGCCGTGCTTGCCGACGACATGGGGCTCGGCAAAACCCTCCAACTACTGTCCCTTCTCGCGGTGGAAAAGGAGCGCGGTGAGCAGACTGGCCCCACGCTCGTCGTGGCGCCAACCTCCGTGGTAGGAAACTGGGCGCGCGAGGCGCAGCGCTTCGTCCCGGATTTCAAGGTTATGGTGCAACATGGTCCAAGCCGCCCGCGGGGCGAAGACTTCGCTCAAGCCGCTACTGAGTGCGACCTGGTTATCACCACATATGGCACCGTGGGCCGCGATTTTAAGGACATGGGCGAGGTAGGCTGGCAGCGCGTTGTTCTAGATGAGGCCCAGGCCATCAAGAACTCCGCGACGCAATCATCCAAGGCCGTGCGCTCGCTGCCCTCGGAGCACCGCGTGGCGCTGACCGGTACCCCGGTGGAAAATCGCCTCTCGGAGATGCGCTCCATCCTGGACTTTTGTAATCCCGGAGTATTGGGCTCCGCCTCGTTCTTCCGCAATCACTTTGCTAAGGCCATCGAGCGCAATGATGACGAAGAGATGTCTGAACGCCTGCGCCAGCTCACCGCGCCGTTTATCCTTCGCCGTGTGAAGACGGATCCGAATATTATCGACGATCTGCCTGAAAAGTCCGAGCAAATCCTTACCGTGTCCATGACCACCGAGCAGGCCGCCCTGTATAAAGCACTGGTCAACCAGGTGAAAAAAGACCTGCAGGAAGCTACGGGAATGAATAAGCGTGGGCTGGTGTTGTCCTCGCTCACCCGTATCAAGCAGATTTGTAATCACCCCGCGCATTACCTGGGCGATAGCTCGCCGGTGACGCTCAAGGGCAAGCATCGCTCCGGCAAGGTTAAAGAACTCATGCGCATCGTGGACGAGGCCACTGAATCCGGCGAGCGCCTCTTGGTCTTTACCCAATACAAGGCCTTTGGCGATATCCTGCAGCCATACCTTAGCGATCAGCTCGGCCGGGAGATCCCCTTCCTCCACGGCGGGGTGAGCAAAAATAAGCGCGACCAGATGGTGGAAGACTTCCAGTCCGAGGATGGTCCGCCGGCGATGATCCTTTCGCTCAAGGCCGGCGGTACCGGCCTGAACCTGACGGCTGCTTCCATCGTCGTCCACATGGACCGCTGGTGGAACCCGGCGGTGGAAAACCAGGCGACGGACCGCGCCTTCCGCATTGGCCAGCGCCGCAATGTGCAGGTATATAAGATGATCACCGCGGGTACGCTGGAGGAATCCATCCAGGACATTTTGGACGGTAAGACGCAGCTGGCCGGCGCCGTCGTGGGCGAGGGCGAGGGCTGGCTTACCGAGCTAGACCCAGATCAGCTGGCCGCACTCATGAGCTACCGGGGGAGGGAATAATCCATGACTGTTAAAGGCGATGACAACGTCATCTATGCCAATTTTGGTACCCGCAAGCGGGTAAGCACCCCGGCTGAGGTCAATCACGTCGACCGCAGCGGGCGCATCCTATCCACGACGGCCTCGCGTATCGCGGCCTTTACCTCCCACGGTGCGGATCGCGGCCGGATTACCCGCGGCCGCCAGTATGCCGAGGGCGGCCACGTCGTGGGGTTGGAGGTGCGCAACGGCGCCATCCACGGCCGCGTGGCCGGCTCCCAGAATGAGCCCTTCGCGGTGCTCATCCAGTTGCCCTACCGCAATAATGACGATATTGCCCAGCTGGCCACCGAATTCGCCCGCACCCCCAACTCCATTGCCAATGCACGCAAAGGCCTGCTTGCCGACGCCGCCCTAGACACCCTTTTCGCCCCCGAGGCCGAAGACCTGCGCCTGACCTGTGACTGCCCGGACGGCGAGTACGTGTGCAAGCACATCGTGGCGGTGGGCGATAAGCTCGCCACCCGGGCGGATGCGGACCCGGCTGTCATTTTTAATATGCGTGGCTTGGACTTTGCCCGCCTGGAGCGCATGGTCCTCGAACAGGCTAAGACAGTCAGCCGCGAAAGCTTTACCCCAAGCGGGCTGTCCGAGGAAGAAAAGAATGAGATCTTCTGGAACGGCCGCGAGCTGCCCAAACTGCCGCAGCCCAAGGTCGCCCCGGCCATCGATGACTCCGATCCGGACCTCTTGCGCAAGGCCATGCGTTCGGTTTCTCATACCAACCTGGATCTCTTGCGCGCGGTATCCGATATTGAAGACCTCTACTACCACCTCACGCACTAATGACTGCTACCACGTTTATCCATACCTCCGATTTTCAGCTGGGCATGACCCGCTGGTTCTTGAAGGGCGAGGCCCAGGGCCGATTTAATGATGACCGCGAGGCCGCGATCATGCGGCTGGGCGAGCTGGCCGAGGACACCGGGGCGGATTTCATCGTCGTAGCCGGCGATGTCTTTGAGCACAATTCCCTCTCCCGCGAAATCCTCGCCCGCGCCACGGAAATGTTTAAGCGCCTACCTGTACCGGTCTACGTCCTGCCCGGCAATCATGACCCGCTGGTGGCGGACTCGGTCTTTTATAAGACCAGCGCCGATAATGTTCACGTTATTGCGGACTCCCAGCCGATTGAGGTGGCCCCCGGCGTGGAGCTGGTTGGCGCGCCTTATCTGTCCAAGCGCGCGAACCACGACTTAGTCCGCCACGCTCTCGAGCCGCTGGAGCCGGCCGAGGGCATTCGCATCGCCGTTGGTCACGGGCAGGTGGATTCCCGCTCTGGCGAGGATGACGCCGATACCATCGATCTAGCCTTCGTTGAAGACTGCCTGGACCGCGGGGTGATTGACTACCTTGCGCTCGGCGATACTCACTCCACTGCCAGCCTCGGCACCACCGGCCGGGTGTGGTTCTCCGGCAGCCCGGAGACCACGGATTTTAAGGAAACGAGCACCGGCGGCGGCGAGTCAGATTCTGGCAATGCGCTGGTGGTGCGTGTGGGGGATCGCGTGGGGGATGAGGTGGACGTCGAGAAGCGCCGCATCGGACGCTGGACTTTTGAGGCAGTCGATGCCGCCGTGGATTCCGCCGAAGACGTGGACCTGTTCTTGGCACGCTTGGACGAGTACCCGGATAAGGTGCGCGCGGCCGTGAAATATAGCCTGCGCGGCACGCTCGGCGTCGAGGCCCACGCCCGCCTTCAGCGCCGCCTAGATGAGTACGAGGCTTTATTTGCCTCCCTTCGCCCCCGCGAGCGCACCATGGATCTCTACCTCGAGCCCAGCGAGGAAGAACTAGCTAGCCTTGATATTTCCGGCTACGCGGCCGAGGCCCTGCAGGAGCTTCTGGATAACCGCGAGGATCCCGTCGCCCGCGACGCTGCCAACCTGCTATTCCGCCTGGAGGGACAGTCCTAATGCGCATCCACCGCCTAGAACTTAATAACGTCCGGGGCATCGAGCACTTGGTCCTCGATGATCTGCCCGAGTCCGGCGTCGTGGTCATCCACGGCGAAAACGAGGCCGGCAAATCCACCATCGTGGAGGCGCTCGACGTGGTGCTCACCGAAAAGCACAGCGGCCGGTCCAAACGCATTCGTGCCTTGCAACCGGTGGGCAAGGACGTGGCCCCGGAAATCACGGCTGAACTTAGCGTAGGCGACTACCGCTTTCGCATTGCCAAGCGCTGGCTTTCCAAGAAATCCTGCGAGCTGCACATTTCTTCCCCGCGGCCGGCGCAATTTACCGGCAGTCAGGCCGATGATGAGTTGGAGCGCATCCTCTCGGAGCACTTGGACCGCTCGCTTGTCGACGCCCTCTTTATGCGCCAAGACGACACCGGCGAGGCCATCTCGGCCGTCGGCATTCCTAGCCTCACCCGCGCATTGGAGCGCGAATCTGGCCTGGCAGAGGAAGAGGTCTCCGGCGATGATTCCGCGCTCCTTGCCCGCGTCGATAAGGAATACCAGCGCTACTTCACCGCCGCGAAGGGCAACCCAGCCGGTGAATATAAGGAGTCCGCCGCAGCCCTCGCACACGCCGAAGAAGAATACACCGAGGCCACCCGCGTGCTGCGGGAGCTGGACTCCGTGGTCGAGCGCTACGAGCAACTCCAGCGCGAGCAATCCGCCGCCGAAGCCGAGCTTCCCGCCGCCCGAGCCGATCTCAGCGAAAAGCAGACCCAGGCGGAGGAAGCCGCAACCGCGCAGGCCACGCTGGATTCCCACAAAGCCACGCTTGAGCGCGCCATCGAGGACCTCGCCCGCGCCCAAGCAGCGGTTACCGAGCGCGCCGGGCTCGTCGCCACAGCCGATGAATCTGCCACGGCTGCCAAGGACGCCGAGCAGAAGCTCACCGGCGCGCAAGAAAGAGCTCAAGAAGAAGCTGCGGAAAAGGAGTCACTGGACAAGCGCCTGGCAGAGGCAAAAGAGGACTATGCCGCGGCCCGCAGCACTCTCAAACAGGCTCGCCGCCTGCAAGATAGGCAGAGATTTGAACAGTTAAGCGCCCGGTTGGAATCACTCGACGCCCTCGCCGCCGAGGTAGACCAAGCCCGCGCGGCCATTGCCCAGCGCGGACGCGAGATCACCGCGGCCGATATCAGCAGCCTGCATAAGGCGGACTCGGCGCTGTCTGTGGCCACGCGCCTGCACGAGGCTGCGGCCGCCAAGGTGCACTTTTCGGGTCCGGATGGTTCTAGGATCCGTGTTGATGGGGAGGACGTCGAGATAGGCGAGGACACCGCCATCGAGCTTGTCGACGCCCGAGTTATCACCATTGGTGATATCACCGCCCGCTTTTCCGCTGGGGCCTACTCGGCCGAAGACACCCTGCGCGATGTGGAGCAGGCCCGCACGCGACTGCAGGACCTGCTCGATACCCTTGGCGTGGATTCTGTCGAAGCGGCCGAAAAGACCCATGAGGAGCACCGCGCGCTCAACGACACTCTGGATGCCGCCACCCGGGCTCTTGCCGTGGAACTGGGGCCGGATGATTTAGGCGACCTCCGCGCCCAGCATTCCGCTTTGTCCGAGAAGGTGGCGGACCTTGCGGATGCGGGCGAGGTAGATCTTGCTGCCGCCGAAGCCGCGGAGGAAGAAGCCAGCGAAAAGGTCAATGCGCTCGACCGCGAGCTGGTGCCGTATCGCGAAAGCCGTCTTGCCCACGAGGTAGTGCGCTTAAACGCCGAACTGACCGCCGCCCGCGAGAATACACAGCGCGTGACCAGGGAGCTCTCCTCCGCGCGCGAGCATGCCGCCGACGAGGCGCTCCATGCCGAGGTCACCCGTTTGGAGACCGTCGTGGCGGAGCTGCGCGGGCAGCTGGAGCAGATGGAAGCGGTTGATCTTGATACCGCCAATTCGCTGGTAGAAGGCGCACAGTCCCACCTGGAATACCTCACCGGACGCATCCAGCGTAGTGAGGTGGACCTTGGCAGGCTGTCGAGCGAAATCAACTTCCACTCTGGTGCCGCAGAGCGCGCCCAGCAGGCCACCGCAGCGGTAGAGATGGCTCGCGCGGTGTACGAGAGCGTAGACAAGCGCGCGCAAGCAGCCTGCTATCTGCGCGAACTTTTACTCAAGCACCGCGATGCCGCCCGCCAGCGCTATGCCGCGCCCTTCGTGGACGCACTCTCACAGCTGGCTCGCACCGTTTATGGTGGCGATATCACCTTCGAGCTCGATGAAGATCTCCGCGTGACCGCCCGTACCCAGGATAAAGAGACGGTGAACCTGGCCAGCTTGTCCGGCGGTGCTCGCGAGCAGTTGGCCATCCTCACCCGCTTTGCCATTGCGCAATTGGTAGGGGCGGAGTCGGTGCCGGTCATCGTGGACGATGCGCTGGGTTCTACCGACGCGCACCGCCTGCAACTCATGGCTACGCTCTTTTCCCACGTGGGACGGGATAACCAGGTATTGGTCTTTACCTGCATGCCGGAGCGCTATTCTCGCGTGCCGGGGCGCAGCGAGCGCGCCATTGCTTCCCTCAAAGGGGTAATCTAGTGCCATGCCTTCTCAAACTCGCTGGTTAGACGACGAGGAGCAGGAACTATGGCGCCTGCTCCTTGGCGCTGTGCGCAAGATTAATAGGGGAATGGATGAAACGCTCAAGGCCGGCGGCGAGGTATCTGCCTCCGAGTTTGCTGTCCTCGTTGCCTTGTCTGAGGCACCGGAGCAGCACCTGCGCCTGCACGAGTTGTGCACGCAGCTAGAGTGGGATCGCTCCCGCGCCTCCCACCAAGTAACCCGCATGGAAAAGCGCGGCCTGCTTTATAAAGAACCAGACGCGGTAGATGCCCGTGGGATCAATGTGTGCGTTACTCACGTGGGCCTAGAACACTTGCGGCGCGCCGCCCCCGAACATGTGGAATCAGTCCGCCGCATGGTTTTTGACCACCTGCAGCCCGAGGACGTGCCTGCGCTGCGGCGCTTTTTTAACGGCGTTTTGCAGGCCAAAAACCTCCCAGGCTATGAGGGATACGTGCCAGATTCGCTACTACACGGAAGGGATTAAGCTCCATGATGGGACAAGAGCTCTTTGAGCACCCAAAGAAACAATATAAGACCTACGGAATCACCGCGTTGGAGGAGCTTAGTCCACGCATCGGTGACCCCGAAGCGCACCTGGATGATGCCGCCAGCGAGGAACAAGTCTCCGCTATGGAAGAGGCCCTAGAGGCCTACCCAGACTCCGTGTTGACCTATGACCAAGACACCGAGCTATGGATTGTCGGCGCGGAAGAGGACATCGAGCGCATGCTCGCGGACCGCGAGTCTTTCGTAGAGGCACTGCTCAATAACGAGGACCCCGGAATCTAAGGGCGAAATTTCGGCGTCAATCAAAAGTGCGAGGAATGCGGCCTTATAAGCACTTAACTGTTAAGATATCCGTAGTTAATCCTCGGTGGATCGAAAGGTTTTATCATTATGAACGAGCGTGAGGCTCAGGAACAGCGCGAAGCAGCAGCTCGCGATAAGGGCAAGGGCTGGGTTCCCGTATTCCTTCAGTGGATTCCTTCCATGCTGCTAGCCGTAGTGATGCTGGCAGCCATGTTCTTCGGTATGTACTACATCGAGCACGGCACCTTGGACATCACCCAGCCGATCACCAACGAGTTCATTACTCAGTAGCTTCGGCTCATAGAAGAATCCGGCTCCCCCTTGCACACGGCAGGGGAGCCGGATTATTTTTATTTGCCCACCGCCTGGCGCCAGGTCATCTTGCGTCCATTATTCAAAATGGCGCGGCGGTAGATGCGACCGACTAGCACGATAATCAGTGCGGTCACCACAGCCATGAGCACGTAGCTAGCCAGCAAGCCTAGCCAGCTGAGGTTTCCTCCGGCCACCTGCATCGGAGCGACCAGCATGGAAACCGGCGGCAACCAGGTCATGACCTGCATCCACGTGGCATCCAGATGCATCCAGCCGAACATTGGTACATACATGGTGGCAAAGACAAGGAATAAAATAGGTGCCTGCGTGGACTGGAGATCCTCGGTGCGCTGCACCATGGAGCCGGCTGCAGCGTAAAGGCTGCCAAAGAAAAGCAGGCCTAGAATCTCGCCCACAAGGAGGACGGCTACCAAGCCATAATCTAGCTCGAAATCACTAGCCAGGCCGGATGCAGTAAGCGAGATTGCGCCACCGCCCAGAATGAGGAGGGTAGCCAAGAAACCGATGATGGTATTGCCCAAAATCTTGCCGGCCAGGAAGTCTACTGGGCGCACGGAGGACAAGATAATTTCCACCACGCGGGAGGACTTTTCCTCCGTGACGCGGCCGCCAATCAGGCCAGCGAAAGTCATGATGGAAAAGACCACCGCCATTGCGCCAATGAGGACCGTGGCCACGCCGGCCATCTTTTGTTCAGTGCCATCCTCTTCTTCTAGGTTCACCTGATTTACAGCGGTAGAAGGGGTAGCCTTTTCTAGCTCTTGCGGGTCAATATTGAGCTTATCCAGCGCCGTTGCTTGTGCTTGAGAAGAAACGATTTGGTTGACGGTGGTCGTTACCGTGGCAGGCGTATCACCCTTGCTCAAAAGATCCCAGCCGTCGTTTTCTGCCGGAACGAGCGCGGCATCGGCCTCGTCATTTTCTACCAATTGCTGGGCTTCCGCGCGGTCTTTCGCCGCGGTGGCATCGATGCCGGAATCTTTGAAGGCAGTTGCTTCCATCCCCACGACGGCTACGGAATCAGGTTCATCATCGCCGCTGAAGAAGCTGATAGCAATCGGGGCGATAATGGCGCCGAGAATGAGCAGCAGCATTGTGCCCACTACCATCTTCGACTTCAGTGCGACTGCCATTTCGCGCTTGGCTACAACTCCGATGGTCTTCATTGCGGAATACTGCATGGCTTAGGCCTCCTCATTCTGGTTGCTAGTGACGACGTCCTGGAAAAGCTCGGTCAGGTCTGGGATCTTGCGACCGAAGGAATGCACTGGGCCAGCGGCTAGGGCAGCCTGCAGGATCGTCTGGTCATCAACGCTGGGATCTGCTTGGATTACCACGGCGTCGGGAGTTTCGGCCACCAGCTCCGTGCCCTCCGGGTACCAGCCGCGTGCTGGGGTAGCGACCTCAAAGCGCGGCGGGCCCTGGCTGCGCAGCTTATCGACGCCCCCTTCGGCCACCATGTGCCCCTTCGTCACAATGCCCACGCGGTCACATAAGCGCTGCACCAAGTCCAACTGGTGCGAGGAGAAAATGACGGGAACGCCACGGTTGGCGCGCTCGCGCAGCATTTCTGACATGACGTTGACCGCAACTGGGTCCAGCCCGGAAAAGGGCTCGTCCAGAATCAGCATGTCTGGGTCGTGGATAAGGGAGGCCGCGAGCTGTACTCGCTGCTGGTTGCCCAAGGAGAGGTCATCGAGCTTATCGTCCATGCGCTCGCCTAGGCCCAGCTGTTCAAGGAGCTCAGCGCCGGCGCGCTTGGCGGCAGACTTGTCCATACCGTGCAGCGTGCCAAGGAATACCAACTGGCTGAGCAGCGGTTCTTTCCCGTAGAGGCCGCGCTCTTCTGGCATATAACCAATGCGGCGGCGGTTATCGTCATTAATCGGGGCGTCATCAAAGTAGACTTCGCCGGAGTCTTTCGCCAGCACACCTAGTGCAATGCGCATGGTGGTGGACTTTCCGGCGCCGTTGGAGCCGACAAACCCGAAGATTTCGCCCTCGCCAACGCTAAAGGTCATATCCCGCAGGGCTTGCGTCTCCCCGAAGGACTTATTGAGGTGGTCAATGGTCAAGGTGGGCATATTAGTGCTCCGTGTTCTGGTTGAAGGTTAGTGCGTAGCCGACGGCGGGCAGGGTGGTAGAGATGAAGAAGCTAAAAAGCAGAAAATAGCCGGCCCCAAGTAAGTATTTGGTACCAATAGTGCCGGTAATCCCTCCTCCGAGGAACCAATTTCCCACGAGGAGCGTGGCGAAACCGCCGACAAATAGCAGGGAAGTAGACAGCTTGAAGGCCCTGCGGCGCCACTCATCCAGGACCTGGGCTTCATATTCATCGAGAAAAGACAGCGGCTTGCTGTCCTTGGAATCGATGGTTATGCGCAGAATGGTCCACGGGACGCACGAGAGGACCATTGCTACAGACATGGCCAAGAGAGACCAGTAGGAGGAAAACGCTAGTGCGCAGATGAGGGAAATCGCGGAAATGGCTACGCACAGATACATAGACGCGATTAATCCACGGGTGGGGCCTGGTCGGCGGAACCGCTCGGCACGGACCTTTGTAGAAACAGGGTTGTCGTTTGCTGTCATGCACCCAAGTGTTGCATAAACCCAACACTCTGGCAAGAGATTCTGCAGATTTTCTCTGGGTTGACCCTGACGTAGCGTAAGGCGCGACAATAAAATCATGGACGACATCGATGAAGTTCTTTATACCGTTGGCGAGGTAGCTGCGCTCTTCCGTATTACGGTGCGCACGCTGCATCACTGGGAGGCGCAAGGTTTGCTGTCACCCACGTGGCGCAGCTGGTCCAACTACCGGCTATATACCGAGGAGGACTGTGCCCGGGTGCAGAAGATTCTGATCTACCGCGCTACTGGTATGAAATTGACCGATATTAAACAGCTGCTAGATGGCGCTGCCTCCGATATAGAACATTTGCAGAGGCAGAGGGAAAGCTTGCTTGCCCAGCGCGACAACCTCACTGAAATGCTGGCAGCGATTGACACCTTGATGGAGGATGCAATGAATAAACGAAAGCTCACTGTGGAAGAAATTGGAGAAATTGTCGGTGATGGAAATTTCGCCGCATATCAGCAAGAGGCGGAAGAGGCCTATGGATCGAGCGAGGACTGGGCAATGTATCAGCAACGCACTGCCGACTGGTCGAAGCAGAACTGGAGCGAAGCTCAGGCGGCAGTTGCTGAGGTGGAAAAGGAGCTGGCCCAGGCTGTAGCCAGTGGAGTGGCACCGGACTCGGAGGAGGCCCAGGGGCTCGTCGAAAAGCACCGCGCAGCACTCAGCGCCTTCTTTCCTGTAACGCCGGCAAAGCACTTCTTAATCTCCCGCGGCTACGTTGCCGATGAGCGCTTCCGTGCGCACTATGAGGCGCAGCAGGAAGGGCCGGCCCAGTGGTTGGCGGACGCGATTGAGCATGCGGCTAAGGCACAAGGGGTGGATACCGCCAATCCGGAGTGGAAATAGCTAGCGGGCCGGAAGATAAATAAACCGCTGGCCACCGGAAAGTACTGGTGGCCAGCGGTAACCGTGTCCCCGACAGGGATCGAACCTGCGACCTTCGGTACCGGAAACCGATGCTCTAATCCGCTGAGCTACGGAGACATCGCTAGGAAAATTCCCAACGATGTGATTTTAGCGCATGGGGTAGTGGGGGACTAAATCAACCCGGGGGCGTCGGTGGTAGTGACTTCACCGGTGCGCAAGTAGTGCACGCCGATGTCATCGACAACCTTATTCCCAGAGGCAAAGTGCGCATGGCCGGGGCCATGGACGGTGACCACACGGGACTGCATCGGCTTGGAGAGGCTCGTGTGGTATTGGTACGGCGTTTGTGGGTCGCCGGTTGCTTGAATCTGGAGGGGCTTGGTGGCGAGCTTGGAGCCGTCGAGAGGCGCCTGGCCCGTGACCGGCGCACGTCCACCACAGCCTGCGCCGGAGCCGTAGAGAGAGTTGACTTGGGTGAAGGGATCAAAGCTGACGAAGTTGGACCACAGGTAGCTCGGGTACAGCAGCGGATTTCCGGGCACGGTGTTTTCATTGCAAACGATGAGGTTTTGCATATTTATTGCTTGCGCGAAGGACTCCTGTTGTTTCTGCACGGCGTCCGGATCGGCCTGCTCCGCATCGATAGGTTCGCTACCGTTGAGGTGCTTGGCAAAGGCATCCCATCGTGAAGGGGTCGGTACAACAAGGAGGCGCGTCATGTTCAGTAACGGGGAGGCTGCCTGCACGGCGTTGGGGTTGTGAATCTTCTGGCTGAGGAACTCCGCCTGCACGCGCAACGGGCCGGTGGCAGTCATGATGTTCGCACCAGGCTGACCGGCAAACTCGAGTCCTGGAGGTAGGTCACCAATCTTGGCGTTCGGTGGCAATACGGTAGGGCGTACACCTGCCTCACGAGCTACCTTTTGAGACCACTTTTCATAGACCTGCAGCGGGGTGGTGCCGAGGTGGTACTTGGCATCATTTTTGGCAATGAACCCGAAGAGATCGTGCAGTGCCTTTTCATAGCCGCGTTGTTGCGAAGCAAAGATGCCATTCCACGCCAGCTTGGGGCTCATTCCGGAATCCAACAAGACCTTGCCGGTGTGCTCCGGATATTTGGTGGCATAAGCGGAACCGAGGTAGGTGCCATAAGAAGTACCAGCGATGTCAATCTTGTCCTCGCCCAAGGCGCGGCGAACCATCTCCCAATCTTCCAAGGTATTGGCGGTGGTTAAAGAATTGGTATAGCCCGGGGTGTTCTTCTCGCAAGCATCGCGAGTGAGTTTTCCTATCTGCAGGCTATCTCGGAGTGGGTCACTAGCAGCCGAAGCATCGCACTTGACTGGAGTGGAGCCAGGCAGACCACGTGGTTGTACACCGATGGTGTCCCATTCATCGCGCACGGCCTGAGGCCAAGGAGCAGCGCTATTGCCGGCCCATTCATAGGCATCGCCGCTTGGTCCACCGGGGTTAGTAAACAGCGCGCCACGGCGGGCGCCTGGGTTGGCGGCGGGAACGCGCACGAAGCCGACGCTAATGGTGCCGGCCTCTGGGTTGTCGTAGTACGTAGGAACCTCGATGCGTCCGCATTCGGCGTTGTCGATGTCTACCTGTTCAGGGCAGTCTTCCCAGGAAATGGTGGGCTTGGCTGCCTGTGGTGCAGGTGCAGGCGCGGCCGTGGCAATCGGTGCAGTGATGCCCATGGTCAGTGCGGCAGCACCAAGCGTGGCCGCCAGCTTCGAAGAAAAAGAAAGCATAGGTTAGGTCTCCAGAATAAGAATTATTGGTAGACCTAGCCTATGCTTTTTTGATGCTTTTGGCATCATATTCACAGTAGGTGGGTGCCCTCACCGGCCGGGGCGAGGGCTATGCACCTACTTGACGATGAGGACGATGAGATCGCGCGGGCCGTGTACGCCCTCGACACGAGTGAGCTCGATATCAGAGGTGGCGGAAGGGCCGGAAATCCAGGTTGCAGGCTTCTCTGGATCCATGCGGGAAATGACCTCGGGGATGCCGTAGACGATCTCATCTTGGTGGACGATGCACAGGTGGCGATCCGGAACCAGGGTGAGCGCGCGACGACCGCAACGTTCATCAGACTCGAGCACGATGGTGCCGGTCTGGGCGGAGGTGACGTGGGAATAAGTGACCACTGCGTCGGTCTCATTGAGGGTGCGCGGATCGACACTCTTATCGTCCGGCTTCGCGTCGAAGCCTTCGAATAGGCTGGCATCCATGCCCTCGGCATAGCGGATGTCGTTGCACTTGCGGTCCTTGAGGATCTTGGCGATGGCCTGCTTGAGCTCGCCTTCCTCGGTGACGTGTACCTCGGCCTTGTAGTCCTCGAGTCGGTCAATGAGCATATCGCGCAGTTCGTCCGCGTTCAGGGTGCCTTCGCGCTGGTAGTCGCGCGGGGCATCAACGTGGTCGGGAAGACCAGCCTGCTTTTGGGCGGAGCGGATGCGGCTTAGGATTTCCTGCTTTGCGTTCACTTTTTGGACTCCTCACGGGCCTCGGCAAGAAGTTCCTTGCCTTCTTCGGATTCAAACCACTGGCGGAAGGACTTCTTCGGCGGAACCGCGGTATCGCGGCCTTCGGACCAACCGGACATAAACAGTGGCAGGGATTCGATGGTCTTGTTGGTGCCACCCAAAATGCGGCCCAAGGCGACCATGTGGGTTGCCTTGTTCCACAGCTTCGGGTTGCTCCACAGCAGCTGGATGGTCTTGAAGAGCTTCGGCTCGATTGGTGGGGTGGCGTGGGTGACCTTCTGGTGACGGTTTTCCAAAATGACGTCAGAAAGCGGAATCTTAACCGGGCAAACCTCGTCGCAGCGGCCACACAGCGAGCAAGCATAAGGCAGGCTGGCGGAAGGATCGTTGTGGTCCTTCATGCCGGTGAGCTGTGGCGTCAGGGAAATGCCAATTGGGCCAGGGTAGACCGAGCCGTAGGCGTGGCCGCCGGCGCGTTCGTAGACTGGGCAAACATTCAGGCAGGCCGAGCAACGGATACACTTGAGGGCCTGGTGGCCAATCGGGGAGGACAGGGCCGCGGTACGGCCGTTATCCAGCAGCACCAAGTGGAAGTTCTGCGGGCCATCGCCCTCAGTAACGCCGGACCACATGGAGGTGTATGGGTTCATACGCTCCGCGGTGGAAGAACGCGGCAGCAGCTGTAGGAAGACTTCCAGGTCCTGGAAGGTAGGAACCAGCTTTTCAATGCCCATGACGGTAATGAGGGTCTCCGGCAGGGTCAGGCACATGCGGCCATTGCCCTCGGACTCCACGATGTTGATGGTGCCGGTTTCTGCTACGCCGAAGTTGGCGCCAGAGATGGCAACCTTGGCCTTCATGAACTGCTCGCGCAGGAACTGGCGGGATGCCTCTGCCAGCTCGGCCGGCTCTGCCTGCAGGGAGTCATCGGTGTTCGGCATCTTGTTGACGAAGATATCGCGAATCTCCGCGCGGTTGCGGTGGATAGCCGGAACCAGAATGTGGGATGGCTTATCCTCACCCAGCTGCACGATGAGCTCTGCCAGGTCAGTCTCGCGAGCGTTGATGCCCGCTGCCTCCAGGTGCTCGTTCATGCCGATTTCCTGGGTGGCCATGGACTTAACCTTGACCACATCGGTCTCGCCGGTGGCGCGAATCAGACCCTCGATGATCTGGTTAGCTTCCTTGGCATCGCGTGCCCAGTGGACAGTGCCACCGCGCGCCTTAACTGCCTCTTCGAACTGCTCGAGCAGTTCTGGCATGCGGGCGGCGACATCTTCCTTAATTGCGGAACCAGCGGCGCGCAGCTCCTGCCAATCATCCAGCTCTTCTACAGCGCCAGAGCGCTTCTCACGAATGGAGGTAGTGGCATGCTGCAGGTTGTGGCGCTGGGTGGCGTTGTTTAGGCCAACGTGTGCGAGGGGAACAAAGGCCTTGCTGCCGCGCAGGTTACCGTAGCCTTCCGGCGCACGCGGTGGGGTGGTATCGAGGAAAGAGGTCATTAGAGCATCGTCTCCTTGGAGTAGGCGGCGGAGGTAGGAGTCCATGGGTGCTCCTTGGTGGAAGCCAAGATCTCAGCCATGTGAACGGCGCGGACACCGGAACGCTGGCGGCTCAGGGCACCACCGATGTTCATCAGGCAGGAGGAGTCACCGCCGGTGACGAATTCTGCTTCGGTTTCCTTAACGTGGCGGGTCTTATCCGTGACCATCGCGCGGGATACTTCCGCATTCTTGATTGCGAAGGTACCGCCGAAGCCACAGCATTCTTCCTTATTAGGAAGGGTGACCAGGTCGATGCCCTCTACTTCTTGGAGCAGCTGCAGCGGGCGGTCGCCCAGTTTCAGGAAGCGCAAGCCGTGGCAGGAGGGGTGGTAGGTCACGCGGTGCGGGAAGAATGCGCCCACATTGGTCACGCCGGCAACGTCGACCAAGAATTCGGGTAAATCCAGGGTCTTTTGGGTGGTCTTGCGGGCGCCGTCGACGTCGGCGGAGTTGCCGAAACGGTCGGCGATGCGCTCGTGCTGTTCACGAACGGCGCCCACGCAGGAACCGGAGGCCGCAACTACGTAGTCAATAGAGGGATCTGCGAAGGCATCCGCATAAGAGCGGATCATGCCGAGGGTTTCCTTCTGGTAGCCGGTATT
This sequence comes from Corynebacterium nasorum, assembly GCF_030229765.1. Lineage (NCBI taxonomy): Bacteria > Bacillati > Actinomycetota > Actinomycetes > Mycobacteriales > Corynebacteriaceae > Corynebacterium > Corynebacterium nasorum. The sequence continues at coordinate 20,782 of NZ_JASPGY010000005.1, forward strand.
GATGTGCATCTGGCCGCAGCAGGTCTGTTCTTCCGGGAAGACCACTTCGTGGCCCAAGCGGGAGAGAACCAGTGCCGTTGCCTTTTGTACGTCCGGGAAAAGGGCGTCACCAATGCAAGTGGAAAATAGCGCAATGCGCATACGGTGCTCCTCGTTGATTTTTGACATGGGGTAGCCACAACCTTACTCCCTTTAAGCAGTACGTGCGTAATGCGTCTCCTCGTTGACCAGCGATTATTTTGCAATATTAGTGTTGCAGAAAGTCTCTATCAGCCGTTTGTGCAGTAAAGGGGACTTTTAGGGCACGGCCCTTTTCACACTTGACTTTTCAGTCCACTAGAATCGTGCGACATGACACCAGCTGATTTGGCCACACTGATTAAAGAAACTGCCACCAAGGTCATGGAAAGCCATGACCTTGACTCCTCCGTCTTGCCCGAAACGGTAACCGTCGAACGCCCTCGCAATCCTGAACACGGCGATTATGCCACCAACGTGGCACTGCAGGTGGCCAAAAAGGCCGGAACTAACCCGCGCGAGCTAGGAGGCTGGTTGGCAGAGTCCCTGGCGGAAAATGACGCCATTGCGGAGGCCGACATTGCCGGGCCTGGTTTCCTTAATATTCGCCTTGCTGCCGATGCCCAGGGGGAGATCGTCGCGCAGATTCTCCGCGCCGGCAAGGAGTATGGCTCTAATGATTCCTTTGCAGGCAAGAAGGTGAATCTAGAATTCGTCTCCGCTAACCCCACCGGTCCGATCCACCTTGGTGGTACTCGTTGGGCCGCAGTGGGAGATTCCTTGGGTCGCGTGCTGGAGGCATCCGGCGCGGAGGTTACCCGCGAGTATTACTTCAATGACCATGGCGGCCAGATTGACCGTTTCTCCCGCTCCCTCGTGGCGGCCGCGAAGGGCGAGCCAACTCCGGAGGATGGCTATGGCGGAGCCTATATCCAAGACATCGCTGCGGCCGTGGTGGAGAAGAATCCATCCGCCCTGGAGGGCAGCGATGAAGAAGTGCAGGAAGCCTTCCGTGCAGACGGTGTAGAGATGATGTTTGCGCAGATTAAGCAATCTCTGCATGAGTTTGGCGTGGACTTTGATGTCTACTTCCACGAGAACTCCCTCTTTGAGTCCGGTGCGGTCGACGCTGCGCTGGACAAGCTCAAGGCTGAAGGCAATATGTATGAGGCCGAGAATGCGTGGTGGCTCAAATCCACCGACTACGGCGATTCGAAGGACCGCGTGGTGGTTAAGTCCGATGGCAATGCGGCCTATATCGCAGGCGATATCGCATACGTGGCTGATAAGTTCGACCGCGGCCATGATCTGAATATCTACATGCTGGGTGCGGACCACCACGGCTATGTGCCGCGCTTGAAGGCGGCAGCTGCCGCCTTGGGCTACGATGCCGATGCTGTCGAGGTACTAATTGGCCAGCTAGTCAACCTTTTGCGCGATGGCAAGCCGGTGCGCATGTCCAAGCGTGCGGGCACAGTTATCACCATGGAGGACCTCGTGGCCGCCATCGGCGTGGACGCCTCCCGTTACTCCCTGGTGCGTTCCTCTGTGGACCAGAGCATCGATATCGACCTCGGTCTGTGGGAATCCCAGTCCTCCGATAACCCGGTCTATTACGTGCAGTACGGCCACGCCCGCCTGTGCTCTATCGGCCGCAAGGCAGCCGAGCTGGGCGTTGATGCCGAAGGTGCGGACCTTTCCCTGCTCACCCATGAACGCGAGGGAGATCTCATCCGTACGCTGGGTGAATTCCCGGCCGTAGTGGAAGAGGCAGCGCAGTTGCGCGAACCGCACCGCATTGCCCGCTACGCCGAGGACCTCGCTGCGGTATTCCACCGTTTCTATGACTCTTGCCAGGTCCTGCCCAAGGCCGGCGAGGAAAAGGCTCCTATCCATGGCGCCCGCCTGGCATTGGCGCAGGCAGCCCGCGTGGTCCTGGCTAATGCCTTGACCATGGTGGGCGTAAGCACCCCGGAGAAGATGTAAATGGCGGATTTTAATGAGTTGCCCGCCCATGTCTGGCCGCGCAATGCGCAGCGCGAGGAAGACGGCGTAGTTACCATCGCCGGCGTTCCGTTGCCGGACTTGGCGGAGGAATTCCACACCCCGCTCTACGTTTTCGATGAAGATGACTTCCGGTCCCGCTGCCAGGACATGGCGCGTGCCTTTGGCGGCCCGGAGCATGTGCACTATGCCTCCAAGGCATTCATTTCCAAGAAGATTGTCAATTGGGTCAATGAGGAAGGCCTGTGCTTGGATGCGGCCTCCCTCAACGAGCTCAAGATTGCACTGGCGGCAGAATTCCCGGCCGAGCGCATTACCACGCATGGCAATAATAAGGACGAAGAGTACCTGCGGCTGTGTGTAGATGCCGGCGTGGGTCACGTCGTCATCGATAATGAGCACGAACTCGAAGAACTCAATCGCATCGCTGGGGAAGCGGGCAAGGTGCAGCCGGTCATGATTCGCGTCAAGCCGGGCGTGGATGCGCATACGCATGAATTCATCGCGACAGCGCATGAGGATCAAAAGTTCGGCATTTCGCTAGCCACCGGTGCCGCCTTCGCCGCGGCCAAGCGATGTTTGGAGGCAGAGAACCTGCACTTGAGCGGCCTGCACTGCCATGTGGGCTCCCAGGTCTTTAATGCGGAGGGCTTTAAGCTTGCTGCCGAGCGCGTCATGGGCCTGTACCGTCAGATCTACACCGAACTGAACGTGACTCTGGCAGAGCTCGATTTGGGCGGTGGCTTCGGCATTCCCTATATGCCCTATGAGGAGGCACTGGATATCGAGCGCGTGGCCAGCGATATGCTCGGTGCGGTCAAGCACACCGCAGAGGAGTTGGGCATCGAGGCGCCCTTCCTCCTAGTCGAGCCTGGCCGTTCCTTGGTCGCCGGCTCTGCGGTGACCGTCTACCGAGTGGGTACCGTCAAGGATGTAGAAACCGGCAAGTCCGATCTGCCCCTGCGCCGCTATATCTCTGTCGATGGCGGAATGTCGGACAATATACGTCCGGCCCTTTACGGCTCGGCGTATGACGTACGCGTGGTCAACCGCTTTAGCGATGGGGAAGAGGTGCCCTCGCGCGTGGTGGGTTTCCACTGCGAATCCGGAGATATCCTACTTGAGGATGGCGAGCTACCCAATGATATCCAGCCGGGAGACTTGATCGCCTTTGCGGCTACCGGCGGCTACCAGTACATGATGTCCTCACGCTATAACGGTGCGGTGCGCCCAGCGGTCGTCGCCACGCGCGTGGGACATACCAAGCCAATGCTGCGGCGCGAGACCATCGAGGATCTTCTCTCCCTCGAAGTGGACTAGCTGGCACGCGAGCCCCGCCACAAAACCTATTTTAATTCAGGCCTTGTGGCGGGGCTTTTTCTATCTATGGGTCTATTTAGGGCGAAAGTAGACAGCTTGTTCTGTATAGTGTCCTGTATCCGCACTGAGCGGGAACGACACGTTAACCCCAACTTCAATATGGAGACGGACTATGGCTGCATCGACTAGCGAGCTTCAGGCACAAAAGCATTCCGGCAAGGGCGAGGGTGAGACCGTTGGTATCGCGCTGCTGGGCTTTGGCACCGTTGGTGCTGAGGTCTTCCGCTTGCTGGGAGAGAATGCTGATGCCTTTGCTCACCGCATTGGCGGCCCAGCCGAGATTCGCGGCATCGCCATCCAGAATAAGAATAAGCTGCGCCCAGGGGTACCCCAGGAGCTATTGACCGATGATGCCAAGGCACTTGTCGCCCGCGACGATATCGACCTTGTAGTCGAGGTTATCGGCGGCATTGATTTTCCGCGCGAGCTGGTCCTCGCCGCTCTCAATTCCGGCAAGTCCGTGGTTACTGCTAATAAGGCGTTGGTAGCCGCGCATGCGGATGAGCTGGCAGAAGCCGCCGACCGCGCCGGAGTGGACCTTTACTTTGAGGCTGCCGTGGCCGCCGCCATCCCAGTGGTAGGTATGCTGCGCCGCTCTCTGGCCGGTGATCAGGTAGAGCGCATCTCCGGCATCGTCAACGGCACCACAAACTTCATCTTGGATGCCATGGAGTCCACGGGTGCCTCTTATGATGAGGCACTGGCCGAGGCCACCCGCCTGGGCTATGCCGAGGCTGATCCCACCGCGGATGTTGAGGGCCACGACGCCGCTTCCAAGGCCGCTATTATGGCATCTTTGGGATTTCACACCCGCGTGAAGTTTGAAGACGTGCACTGCGAGGGCATTACCAAGGTCACGGCCGCGGATATCGCGGCGGCCAATGATGCCGGCTATTCCATCAAGCTGTTGGCCATCTGCGAACGCCTTCAGCGGGAGGACGGATCCGAAGCCGTCAACGCCCGCGTACACCCCACTTTGGTGCCCAAGGAGCACCCGTTGGCCTCTGTCAGCGAGTCCTATAATGCCATCTTCGTCGAAGCCGAGGCCGCAGGTTCCCTGATGTTCTACGGCAATGGCGCAGGTGGTAATCCTACTGCTTCTGCCGTGCTTGGCGACGTCGTCGGTGCAGCCCGCAATATCGTCCACGGCGGCCGCGCACCGGGTGAAAATACCTACGCCAATCTACCTATCGCCGACTTTGGTGAGGTGGAAACCCGCTATCACATCGATATGGAGGTCCAAGACCGCACCGGTGTGCTCGCGGCCATCTCTGCGGCCTTTGCAAATAATGGCGTATCCCTGCGCACGGTACGCCAAGAGGACGGCGAAGATACTGCTCGCCTCATCGTGGTCACCCATGCTGCCAAGGAAGCCACCCTGGACAAGATCGTGGCTGACTTGGATGAGCTAGATGAGGTCAAGGCCGTCCATTCCGTAATCCGCCTCGGCAGCTAGCCCGACGCAATAGACTGAATAGCTATGAGTATCGAAGTTGAAGTCGGCACCAAAGCAATCGTGACCGTTCCCGCTTCTACGGCGAATCTTGGCCCCGGTTACGACACCTTGGGCATGGCGCTAAGCCTTTATGACACCGTCGAGGTAGAGGTCACCACCTCTGGGCTGGAGGTAGAGATTTTTGGTGAGGGCGCAGAGGACCTGCCGCGCGATGGCTCCCACCTAGTGGTTAAGGCGATTCGCTCCGCGCTTTCGACAGCCGATGCTACCGTGCCGGGCCTGCGGGTGGTTTCGCATAATAATATTCCGCAGTCGCGGGGCTTAGGCTCTTCCGCCTCTGCCGCTGTGGCGGGCGTGGCCGCTGGCAATGCACTGGCGGGAAGCCCCCTCACCCAAGACCAGGTGGTGCAGCTTTCTTCCGCTTTTGAAGGGCACCCCGATAATGCGGCCGCCTCCGTGCTGGGTGATGCCGTGGTGTCGTGGACCAATGTCCCCGTCGATGGTCACTCCTTGCCGGACTATCGCGCTGCTTCCATCAAGGTGCATAAAGATATTCGTGCCACCGCGCTCGTGCCGGATTTCCACGCGTCTACCCAGGCGGTGCGTCGCGTATTGCCGTCGCACGTGACTCATTCGGATGCGGCGTTTAACGTCTCGCGCACCGCGGTGCAAGTGGCTGCATTGCAAAACTATCCGGACCTTTTATGGGAAGGCACCCGAGATCGCCTGCACCAGCCGTACCGAGCGGATGTGCTTCCTGTGACCGCGGAGTGGGTCAACCGTCTGCGCAACCGAGGATACGCAGCTTACCTCTCCGGCGCCGGCCCGACCGTAATGGTGCTGCACACCGAGGACATCGATGAGAGCATTCTTGCCGACGCCCGCGAGCAAAACCTCCGCGTCCTCGACCTCGCCATCGCCGGCCCTGTCAGCGTGGAGCTTACGCAGGCTTAATTTCCAGCCTGCATACGTTGTGAGGCTGGCGCGGCACTAGGTTAATGGTGGTGCCTTCATCGGTAGTTTCTTGCAGGAAGCCAGCGTGTACCGCGCAGAGGAATGGTGAAGGCTGGAGTCCCGAAGACACAAACGGGCAGGCACGGAGCTCCATGTCGGTAGAGTCCGGCTGCATGGCGGGGTCAAAGCCCATATCGCGCAGCGTGGAAAAGAGCGTATCGAGTGCGCGATCGGAGCCCTCCGCGCCTGCGGCGCGTGCCCAGCGGCGCCCGATCTCGATGGCCTTGGCAGACGCGGCGTCGTCAAGCTCTTCCTTGCTCGTCAGCATGGTGGTCAGCACTTCTACCAGGGTGATGTATTCCTCGGCCACCGTCTTATTATCGGGGACGCGGACTTGGAAAATCAGGGAAGGGCGTCCCCGGCCCTTACTCGGCGCGGATAGCACGTTTATGGCTCCGGCGTTGACCAGCTCATCGATGTGGCCGCGGGCGGTGTTGACGTGCATGCCAAGCTCCTCGGCCACGGTGCCAGCTTTGGCGCCATTGGGGTGGCGTTGTAAGGCTGCGAGTACCTCGCGCTGCTTTGGCGAGAGATTGAGGGCCTCGGGGAAGAGTTCGGTGGTGGGCTGGGGTAGTGAGTCAGGCATGGTAGGAAATCCGCCTTGGGATCTGCATAACAGAGATTCTATTTGGAGTGGACAAAAACGTTTGCTGTAGATATTGCCAAGGATACGGTGCTACCCACCGCAAAACCTAAAGCAGACTCGCGGTCTACCGGTACGGTGGCCTCGTAACCGCCTAGGTCTACGCGCAGCTGAGCGGCTGCGAGGCTGGTGGCCTCGACCGCTAGGACTCGCACAGCCCACTGGTTACAGGCTTCCGGCACGGCGCCGATGATGGCCGCATGCGGATCGAATGTCACCGCCACCTCCTGCCCGGGCTGAACAGGCGCGTATTCCGTCGTTGCCAAAATAGTAATCTCCCCGCAGGCGACCTCCACAGTGGAGGCATCTGTGGCGGTCACCGTTCCTTCAATGCGGTTAAGCCCCGCGAGTGCCGCAACGAAGCCAGTCGGCGGGGCATCAAGGAGCCGCGCGGTAGCGCCGTGCGCTCGCACCTGTCCGGCTTCCATGACCAGCATGTCCTGCGCCAGGTTCGCAATGTCGAGCGCGTTATGGGTAACGAGCAGGGTGGTCCTATCCTCGCGGGCAGCGTGCAGAAAGTGGCGCCACCTCTCAGCCGATTTCACGTCGACTGCGGCTAGTGGCTCGTCCAATATGAGAACGGCTGGTCGTGCGGCTAGCGCGCGCACCAGGGCCACGTGGGCGGCCTGGCCGCCGGAGAGGGCTGTTACTGGGACGTCGGCAAGCTCGTGCAATCCTGCTGCCGCGAGAAGCTCCTGCGCACGGGTCCTATCGCGGGTAACCATGGCGACCGCTTGCTGGGCCGTCGAGCGCGGCGGCAAGCCCGGCCGCTGGGTGAGTAAGACGATGCCGGTTCCGTCTGGAGAAACCTCACCGCCGCTCAGGCGCCCAGCAATGCGTCCCATAAAAGTGGTCTTGCCGGAGCCGTTCGGGCCCACCACGGCCGTAATGGCTCGCGGAGACAAAGCCGTGCGCACGCCATCGACCGTCACGGATACCGCCTGCGCATTCGTGGGCTGGGTGAGCTCGCGGAGCTTGTCCACGTCCAGTGAATGCAGCTGCCTTGCCTGCGGCTGGTAGCGCCGCCTGCGCAGGGCCGGCAAGCCCGCAAGCGCCAGGCAGACCAAGGCCAGCCCGATAAGCAGGGCGGAGAGCACGTAGGCGCCGTCCGCGTCGACCTCGCGCTCTAAGTAGATGCCCAGCGGCATCGTGCGGGTAACCCCTGGCTGAGAGCCGGCAAAGGTCAGTGTCGTGCCAAATTCGCCCAATGAGCGCGCGAAGGCCAGCGCCGCGCCGGTAGCTACAGCCGGCGCGATAGAAGGAAGGGTGATCTTGCCGAGTATCTCCCAACGCCCCAAGCCCACGCCCCGCGCCGAAGCGAGGATTTCCTGGTCTAGTTGGCGCAGTGCCGAATCGACCGCTACCACCACAAAGGGCAGTGCCACGAAGGTTTGCGCCACCACGACTCCGGGGAAGGCGAAGGCGAGGTGGATCCCCAGGGCGTTGAGAAGCGGGGAGAGGTAGCCCTTGCGCCCTAAGGCTGCGGTAAGGGCCAAACCGCCGACCACCGGTGGCATAGCCAGAGGAAGGTAGACCAAAAGACGGATAATGGTGCTACCGCGACCGAGCTGCTGGACCCATAATGCCAGGCCCAAGCCCATTACGAGCGCGAGCAGCATGGATTGGAAAGCCGCCGCCACGGAGATGAGCAGCATGTCTCGAATCTCTTCGCGGCCAAGGTAATCGCCGATGCGCGCCCACGGTACCCGCAGCCCGAGAGCTGCCACGGGAACAATGATGGTAGCTACCGCAATGAGACCAATGAGGCCGACAAGCAGCGGGGCCTTGGGGCGGACGGGTTGAGGGGCGGACATAGACTACTTCGCTGGGCTGAAGCCAAGGTCGCGCCAGGTGGAATCAAAGTCGCTGGCCAACAAATTGAGCACCGCGCGGGCCTGGTCGGGATGAGAGGCGTCCGTGGCAACGGCGCCCAGGATCTGATTAGAGAATTTCTCCGCCCCAGGAATATCAATCACCTCAACATCATTGCCGGCCGCGGCGGCATCGGTGGAGTAGACCCATCCAGCATCGGCTTCACCCGAGGCCACCTTTCCTAAAACATCCGCTACCTGGCGCTCCTGGGAGGAGGGGTGCACGTCCAAATGCTGGTCATCGATGATCTGGGAGGAAATATCGCCGCAGGGTACTTGCGGATCGCAGAGTACGAAGTGATGGGAGTGGGATAGATCTTGCACGGAATGGATTCCCGCCGGGTTTCCTTTAGGTACCACCATGACCATGACATTCGTGGCGAGCACCTCGGGGGCGGTCACGGTTCCATCCTGGACCGCCTTATCCATGGTCTTTTTGGAAGCCGTGAGGAGAAGATCGGCCGGGGCACCCTCGCGCAGCTTGCTCACCAGATCGGAAGAGCCGCCATTTTCAAAGCTCAAATTCACCGGAGATTCGAGCTGGCCGGCGCGTTCGGTAAGTTCATCATTGATAACGCGGGTGGATGAGGCCGCCAGTACAGTGAGCGTGGTATCCGCCGTATCCTGTGACGACGTTACTGACGTGTGTGGAGCGCAGCCTGAAAGAGCGATTCCCAAGGCAACGAGGAGTGCGGTGACGCGTCTGTGCATCTGCGGAGAGCTCCTTTTCGGCTTCTTTGGCGGTGAGTATGACCTACCTAGAATAGCCCTCCACCGAACAAAGGTTTAGCTCACGCGGGTGAACTTGATGTGGAAGTCGTTTTCTTCCTCCTGGAGGTAGTCAAGCTCGAACTTCTCCTCGCGGGACTCGACCTCTTTGAGCAGTGGGACGGGGTTGTGTGGGGCGATGAGGATCATTGATTCGCCTACATTAAGGGTGCCCAGCGCGCCATGGATGGCACCGTGGCGAACTGCGTGCGGAATTTCGGAGGCGTTGAGGGTGGGGATGGAATGCGGCCTATTAGCGTCGGAAATGGGCAGCTGCATGGCAAGAAGTCCTTTCTACTGGGGTGCGAGTTTCGCTCTGACCCCAATATTAGTACGATAAAACTCGTGCAAAATAATAGCGTGGCGCATCGCCTTATCTTTCTCGCCTGTGCAGGTCTATCCCTGCTGGTTGGGCTGGGTGCAGGCGCCTCCCTCCTGGGTTTGAACACCACCCCGGGAGCATCCTTTGCCGCCGACCACGGGCCGCTAATGGTCTTTGGTTTCGTAGGCGGGGCCATAGGTCTCGAACGCGCCGTCGCCGTGCGCACCACGTGGGCCTGGGTGGGGCCTGTATGCCACGTCGCTGGCGTGCTCAGCATTCTCGCCGGCCTACCGCGTGGGGTCGCAGCCATGTTCTTTGCCGCCGGCTTCCTTGTCCTTGGCTGCATCTATGCCACTATCTACCGCCGTCAGGCTAGCCTCGCGATTCTGGTGCAGGCAGTCGGCGTCATTGGGGGAGTAGTCGCCGCCGCCCTCTGGGCCATGGGGCCAGGGTTTGCTACTGCGATGCCGCTGTGCGCGCTTTATGCCGTGGCCACCATCATCGGCGAGCGCATGGAATTAGCGCGCATAACCATGGCCGGAACTCGCGCCGAAAATCATCTCACCCTCTTAGCATTGGGGCTGGCAGCAGCCAGCGTTATCTATGTGCTTTCCCCGGCGGTGGGCTATCGCGCAATGGGGCTGATGTTGATTGCCATCGCCGTGGCGACCGCGCGGGTGGATGTGGCCAAGAACTTGGTGCGCTCACAGGGGTTGCCGCGCTATTCGGCGGCATGCATGCTGGCCGGCTACGCCTGGCTCGCGCTCGGCGGGTACTTGTGGCTGATCTATGGTGAGACCACCGGCTTTGTCTATGATGCCTCGGTGCACACCATTTTCCTGGGTTTTGTCATGTCCATGATTTTCGCGCACGCGCCCATCATCTTCACCTCTGTAATTCGCCGCCGCTTGCCATACCACAAAGTGCTCTATGTACCGATGGGACTCTTGCACGGTGGTCTTGCACTGCGAGTCCTTGCAGATTGTGCCGAGCACACCGCGGCGCTTCAAAGCGGCGGGGTGGTTAACATTAGTGCGGTAATAGTCTTTCTTGCCTGCGGCATTACCTTGACCAGCAAGGAGGCGCGACGTGCGCGTGCATGACATTTCCCTGGCAGCTCGCGGCCGTTGGCATATCTTGACCGCAGTCCTTATCGCAGGCTGGATCCTTGTCGGCCTCGGCCTGCTCATCGCTAGCTCCTTGGGCGCACCCGTGGTGTGGTGGGATATCATCCACCCCTTCACCATTGGCGCGCTGACCACGGCGATTATCGTCTTTTCCACCCACTTCACCGAGGCCTTGACTAGGACTGCGGGTGGGGACTACCGGGACGTCGGCAGTCGCGTGGCACTAGTCCAGATCGGGCTTATCTTGTTGCTCATCGATAGGGCGGGGTATGACTGGGGCCCGCTTGCCGACGTCGCCTCAACCCTCATCATCGCCGCCCTCGCCTGGCATCTGTGGTTCGTCGCGCGGCGCCTACGCGGCTCATTGTCTGGTTCTTTTGCCGTGACCGTGCCCTTTTATATCGCCGCTAGCGTGTTCATGATTGTCTCCGTAGTACTCGTCATCCTCAGCGGCAACAGGGTAGGCGAGTACTCCCTCCTCATCGGCGCGCACTCGCGCGGTATGGTCTGGGGATTTGCCTGGCTGACCGTCATCGGCACGGTGGTCACGCTGCTTCCCACGTTGTCTGCCACTGCGATTTCCTCCACCGCCCGTGCAAGATGTACCCGTGCGCTCATCGTGCATTGCGTGGGGCTGGGATGTGCGATGGCACTATACGCGGTAGGCCTCACCCGAGCTGCAGGCGTGGCCCAGCTGCTCGTGGTCTTGGCAGCCCTGCTCATCATCCAGCCGGTACTCGCTACCGTCATGGGGCGCTCACCACGGCTGACCACCGCCACCGTTGCCGTCATCGCCGGCCTGCTGTGGATGCTGGCGTTGTGCGCCGGTGATGCCATCTCCGCAGCCGTCGGAGCCTACCCGCGCACCATCACCTTGGTTGTGCTTCCCGCCTTCCTCGGTGCTGGCCTCTTGCAGCTGGTGACCGGTGTCCTACACCACCTGCTGCCCATACTCACCGGGGCGCGCCCCAATACCGCCGAGCGCACCGGTTACGCCCGCCTGCTGCTTATCAACGTAGGCGGACTACTTAGCTTGCTCGACGCTACTGCGGCCGGGCTTATCATGATGGGGATAGGGATTGCCGCCAATATCTTCGCCGTCGGCCGCGCCCTCTACTTACAGAAAAGACTGGAGAACTAAATGCTGAGCGTTTCTTCCTCGCAACCCGCGGACAAGCCCGCCTCCAAGGACTCATCTTGGGCTTCGTGGCTACTCATCGGTATCGCGTTAGCGGCAGTTATCGCACTCGCGGTGGTCAATTCCACTGGCAAGAGCTCTCAGTCCGCTACGCCTGTAGCCTCTGGTGAAACGCAGACCATTGACGTTGGTGTGGATGGCATGGCCTTTACGCCCTCGTCTATCGATATCGACCCTGGAACCCATCTGGTGGTCAACTTCACCAACTCGGGTGACCAAGTCCATGACCTGAAGATAGGTGATGCCGAGACCGGCCGCGTCGATCCCGGCGAGACCGTCCAACTTGATGCCGGAGTCATCGACTCCTCCGAGGAAGGCTATTGCACCATCGCCGGCCACAAGATGCAGGGCATGACTTTTAAGGTCAACGTCGGAGATGGCGCCGCCGCAGGGCATGATCACACGGTGGCTTCTGCAAGCAACCCCCACGTAGACGTGCCCACCGCCGCCGAACTCGGCACCCAGCGCGATGGCTTTTCTGCCTTCGACGCCTCTGTGCAACCTGCCGCCGAAACGAAGACCCACAAAGAGACCTGGACGATGACCGAAGAAGTCGTAGAGGTCGCCCCCGGCATCAAGCAAATGCGTTGGCTCTTCAACGGCCAAGCCCCAGGCCCGACCCTGCGCGGAAAAGTGGGCGATAAATTCGAAATCACCATCAAAAACGAGGGCTCCATGGCCCACTCCATCGACTTCCACGCCGGCGAGGTCAACCCTGATGAGACCATGAAATCCATCCAACCGGGTGAGGAATTGACCTATAAATTCACCGCGCATCGCTCCGGCATTTGGATGTATCACTGCTCTACGATGCCCATGTCCCTCCACATCGCTAATGGCATGGCCGGCAACGTCATCATCGATCCGCCGAACCTGAAGCCCGTGGACGCGGAATACAACTTCATGGCGACCGACGTGTTCCTCGGTGAGGAAAACACTGGTGCCGATGCCCAGCGCGTAGCCGACGGCCGCTTCGACCTCATGGCCTTTAACTATTATCCCGGCCAGTACGACGCAGAACCCATCAAGGCCAAGGTGGGCGATACCGTTCGCCTGTGGCTGACTAATCTAGGCCCCGACCAGCCGCTGAGCTTCCACGTTGTGGGCGAACAATTCGATACCGCCTACAAAGAAGGCGCTTACCTCATCAAGAATGAGGACTCGACCGGCTCGCAAGCCCTGGACCTCCTCCCGGCGCAAGGCGGATTCGTCGAGATGACCTTCAACGAGCCCGGTACTTATTCCTTTGTCAATCACATCATGACTAACGCCGAGAAGGGGCAGCACGGCAAGTTCATCGTCACGGAGTAGGCCAGCCTCGCTCGATACACCCTTCGCGCTCACCATGAAACAAGTTTCATAAATCCGCGGCTTCACGGTGATCGCGAAGAGCGGGGTAGTTCTGCAGCTTCCCCTTCGCGCTCACCGGGACGGTGATTTCGTGCTACCCGCGGCTGCTAGTGAGCGCGAAGGGTTGTGGGAAGAAGACCCTTACCCTTGCCGCTCACCAGTGCGGTGCCGTGGCCTAGTTCAGCGAGCTGCGGTGAGCGCGAAGGGGGAGGGCAGGGTCCGGGAAGCGGAGCAGGGGGAGCTCGCGCAATTCCGCGTGTGTGTCGTAGTCGCGTTCGGCGCCGGTGCCAGGGACCTCGACAAAATTCACACCGCGGATGAGGCGGCGGACGGAGACGTTCCTAGCCGTAGGAAGGGATTCGAGCTGAGTGTGGAGCGCGGGGGCGTGCCAGAGGGAACACAGCGGCTGGAGGTAGCCGTCGGCGGCGCGGGTGAGTACGGCATCGGCTGTGGAGGAGGCGAGGGTCGAGCGCAGACGGGGAAGCAGTAGCGGCGAATCGGGGGCATCCACGGCGAAGAGGGCAAGTTCGGTGCAGTGGGATAACGCTTGTGCGCCGGCCGCGATGCCAGCGACGGGACCACCGTAGAGCGGGGACTCGCACACCTGGGGTAGGCCGAGATAATGCGGTGAGACGGCCACGGCCGGGGTGCCGTAGGGGAGCTGGGCGAGCAGGCGGTCTATAAAACGTGTTCCGTGGGCGGAAAGAGAGGCTTTATCTGTGCCACCCATGCGTCGGCCGTGGCCACCGGCGAGGATTATCGCGCCGAGCATTAGGCCTCCGGCAGGGTGCGGGACCAGTCTCCGGAGCGGCCGCCGGATTTCGCCACGATGCCGCAACGGCGGATATAGGCGGAGCGGTCCACGCCCTTGACCATGTCGATGATGGCGAGCGCGGAAACATTCACGGCCGTAAGCGCTTCCATCTCCACGCCAGTGCGGTCGGCGGTGCGGACGGTGGCGGAGATGAATACGTGGTCGTCGTCAAGCGTGAGCTCCACAGCGCAGCCGTGCACGCCGATGGTATGCGCTAGTGGAAGCAGCTCGGGGACCTTCTTGGCAGCGGAAATGCCGGCGATGCGGGCTACAGCTAGGACATCGCCCTTGGGCACCGTGCCGTCGCGCAAAGCGGTCATGACCTCGGGAGAGCAAGCGACTTCGCCCTCGGCCGTGGCGGAGCGCACGGTCGGTTGCTTCTCGGTGACATCGACCATGTAGGCGGCGCCGTCAGAGTCAAGGTGGGTAAATTTCATGGCTGCTCCTTAATACAGATAAACGGTGATGTCCTCGCCCACGGCGGGCGGTTCGGAGTAGATGAGACAAAAGCCATTGGTACCGGCGAGCGATACAACGCGATGGCTGCCGTGGGGCAGGTGCGAAGTAATGGCGGGCTCCGGCTGAAAGTCTACGGTCACGGGGACAATGGTCGGCCGGCCGCGGGAGGCAGGAAGAGGCGAGTCTACACGGGCGCGCAGGTTGACCCGCTCCCGTGGCGCAGGGTGCCCGGAAAGTGCGGCGATGAGGGGACGAGCATAAAGCTGGAAATCCACGAAGGCAGCCACGGGGTTGCCAGGCAAGCATAGTACCGGGGTGCCTTTCCAATTGGAGTAGCCCTGTGGGGCGCCCGGGCGCTGGTCGACGTGCCCGAACCACGCGGAATCCGTGCGCCCCAGCACAGTGTGGACCACATCGAAGGCGCCGGCTGACACGCCACCGGAGGTGATGATGAGGTCGTGGGAGGAGGCAAGCTCATCCAGTGCAGAGGCCAAGTCTGCGGGGGAATCGCCAACATGGAGGCGCGTGTGTGCGCCCGCGAGCGCGGCGAGCATGGGGCCGTTGGAATCCGGCAGCTGGCCGGGAGCGAGTTCTGTTGGGGAAGAGACGAGTTCTTCGCCAGAAGAAATGATCGCTATGCGCGGGCGGCGGTGGACCGAGACGGAATAAACGCCAGCGGAGGTGAGAGCGGCGATTACGGCGGCGTCGACAAGCGTGCCTGCTGTGGCCACTGGCGCGCCGGACTGGATATCCTCCCCGGCGGCGCGGATATGTGACTTGGTGGGAGCATCGGTGATGGTCACCTCGTCTGGAAGCGCTACGGGGCCGGCCGGGGTGGTGGTATTTTCCACGGGCACGACAAGCATTCCTGCGGTATCAGCTACCGGTGCGCCGGTCATGATGCGCACCGCGTGTCCCGCGGGGACCTCGGTAGGGGCGGCACCGGCTGGTACATCGCCGGCGACGGGGAGGGTCCATGGGCCGGGGGAGGGAAGATCCGCGGCGTGGACGAGGAAGCCATCCATCGCCGAGTTGGCGTGGGGCGGCACGGGAAAGCGCGCGGTGGCATCGGCGGCGAGGACGCGGCCGATGAGGGAGGCATCGACGGCGGCTGACTCGGCCGGCAGGGGGGATGCCAGGGTGAGGACGGCATCGAGGTGCGCGGAGATGCTGCGGGGCGTGGACATAAAAATAAGGTTAGCCGCCGATGGCAGACATCGGACGGTCCGGTTGCAGAAAGCCTTCGTCATCGATGCCATGGCCAGGCTTTTTGCTCCACATTTCCTCAGCCCAGGCCTCCATGATCTCCTCATCGCTGGCCCCAGAGCGCAATAGTTCCCGCAGCGGGGTTTCGGAATTGCCAAAGAGGCAGTTGCGCACGGCGCCGTCGGTAGTCAGCCGCGTACGATCGCAGTCGCCGCAGAAGGGGTGGGTGACCGAGGCAATGATGCCCAGTGTGCCGCGCGTTCCATCCGGAGCAGTGGCCTCCCACAGGGCGGCGGGGGCAGATCCCCGCGGTTCGTGGGCGGGCTCCATGGAGAAGTGGGTGCGCAGGCGGCCAAGGATATCTTCGGCCGTTACCATGTCCTCGCGGCGCCATTGCTCGCGGGGCCCAAGCGGCATCTGTTCGATGAAGCGCAGCTGAGCACCGTGGCGGACGGCATAGTCCGCTAGCGGGACGATGTCTTCTTCGTTGACCCCGGGCATGACCACGGCGTTGATTTTGATGGGGTGGAGGCCTGCGGCATCCGCAGCGGCGATGGCCTGGAGCACGTGATCAAGGCGGTCGCGGCGGGTGAGCGCGGCGTAGCGCTCGCGGTCGATGGTATCGAGCGAGATATTGATGCGATCGAGTCCGGCTGCGGCGAGGGCGCCGGCGCGCTTTTCTAGGCCAAGCCCGTTGGTGGTTAGCGCGGTGGACGGGGATCTCCCCTGGTCGGTGCGCAGCTCTTTAGTGGCGGCAATAATCTTTTCCAGCGACTTACGCAGCAAGGGTTCGCCGCCGGTAAAACGCACTTGGCGGATGCCCAGCTTGCCGACGCCAATTCGAATCAGTCGGATGGTTTCCTCATCGCTCAAGGTCTTCTCTGTGGGCATCCACTCTAAGCCTTCGGCCGGCATGCAATAGGTGCAGCGCAAGTTGCAGCGATCCGTGAGGGAGACGCGCAGGTCGCGGGCTTGGCGGCCATAGCGATCCAGCAGTGCGCGCGTGCCATCAGCAGCCGGGGCGGGCAGATCCGCTGGCGACTGCGCCCGGACCACGGTGGGCAGGGGCAGGGAAACTACGGGTCGCTGCGTGGAAGAGGTCATCGGTGCCAGTCTAAGAGAGGGGATGAGGTACACCAAGCTGCAACGGCTTAGAGAAGGATATTATTCCTAGTTTTCCCGGCTTAAATCGGTGGCTTCGGTGGCAGCGAGGCGCTGCGATTCGCCTGGACCCTTGAGCCGGATGATGTTGTACTCGCCTTCTGCCAGGTGGGTGCGCAAATCCTTCTTATCGAATTTGCCCACGGAAGTTTTATCGATGGACTTTACAAAGGTCCAGTACTCCGGCAGCATCCAACTCGGCAGCTCCTTGCGCATGCTGGCGCGCAGGCGCTCTGCGGTTTCGATGGTGGGAGAAGCACCTTCTGCCAAGACGGTAACGGCCAGTGGGCGCTCGACCCATTGCTTATCGGGATAGCCGATAACGGCGGCTTCGACGACGAGTGGGTCAGACATGATGAGGTTTTCGAGCTGGACGGAATAGATCCACTCGCCGCCGGAGCGGATGACGTCTCGGGCGCGGTCCTCTACGGTAAGGAAGCCGTCCTTGGTGACCGAGCCGACATCGCCAGTGCGCAGCCAGCCATCCGCGGTGAACTTGCCCTCTGCAGCCTCGACCTGCTTGCCGCGAAATTCGGAGGCGATTTCGCCCGGCTCAGCGGTAGGCGAGTGGTAGTAAGAACCGGTGACCAGGTTGCCGCGTACCTGCAGCTCGCCCGCGTTGCGGTCGGTTCGGGCCACAACTTGGCCGTCATTGACCACGCGGTATTCCAGCGAGGCGGGGATGCGACCTTGAGAAATGCGGTAGGCCCACCGGGTATCGCCCGAAGCGCCCTGAGGAGGGCGGGCGACGCTGCCGACGGTGGAGGTTTCTACCATGCCCCACACGTGAACAACGTCGACACCGTAGCGTTCCTCCCACATCTTGATAAGAGTTGGGGGAACAGGGGAGCCGCCGGCATAGATCTCCGTGAGGGTCATGCGCTCCGGCGGGTGGTGCATGTAGTGCACAAAGAGTTGGATCCAGATGGTGGGAACGCCGTGGGCCACGCGCGGAGAAGTAGCGGCAATGGCCTTGGCAAGGGTGGGGGCGGATACGTCGGCGTCGGGAAGCACGAGCGGGGTGCCCGTCATGAAGCAGGTAAAGGGAACGCCCCAGCTCAGCACGTGACAGATGGGGATGCAGCACAGGAAAGTCTCGCCGTGGGTGATGCACAGCGAGTCCGAGGAGCGCAGCTGCATGGCCTCCAGATACAGCGAACGGTGCGAATACAGTACGCCCTTGGGGGCACCCGTGGTGCCTGTGGAATAGCACAGTGCCGCGGCCGTGCGCTCATCTAGTTCCGGCCAGTCATAGACGGTGGAGCGGCCATCAATTAAAGCTTCATAGGAATACACTTCAATCCCACGGGGGAAGAGATGGGCAAACTGCTGCGCAGGCTGTGCGCCGGTAATGATGACGCTTTTCACGGAGTCGGTACCCACAAGCACCTTGCCTAGTTGCTGCGCCAGCCGGGGATCGCACACGATGGCAGATATTTCCGCGTGATTAATAATATGGCGAATCTGGTCATTCATCAGCTGCTTATTCAGCGGCGCAAAAATCGCGCCCTTGCAAGCAGTGCCAAACATGACCTCGAGGTGTTCGGCGCAGTTCCACATAAAACTGCCCACCCGCTCATCGCCGGTAATACCCAAATCATCATGAATAGCGTGGGCGAAGGCGGCTGCGCGAGCGGCGATATCGCGGAAGGTAACTTCTTCGGCCGGATCAAATTCAGAGCCGGTGCCCTCACCGTGCCAGGTTGTCACCGTGGTGCTGCCGTGCACCGAGGCGCCGTATTCCAAAATGCGGGTCAGGGAGAGGGGGATATCCATCATCGTGGAAAGCATGCCTCTACTGTAGCGGTGTCATGGTGCGGGCGTTGCGGTCTATGCGTTATACTTGTTCGCGACTGGTAGGAAACCGGAATTTTTAGCTCCCCTTTCCTATGGATTCGGGCCCAGAGAAGTTTTGCCCGCAGTCGTTTCTTGATTTCTTCCGGTTCGTGCACCCGCTGTGCGAATTCTCCTTGAGAACATGGAAGAGGCCTCATACTTATTGCCCGGCAGGACGCGCATGCGCCTTGGCACGAGGGCGAGAAGTCCTAGAAAAATACACATTGGCTTCCAGTGGAACGCCGTGAGCCTAGGCTACGGCGGCTCCCGCATCATCGGACCTGGTCAAGCAACGAAAGGATATCCGTGAGCGAAACGGACAACACCGCAGCACAGGATCTTGCATCCCTGAAGCTGCCGGAATTGCGCAAAATGGCCGCAGAGCGCGGCCTACGTGGTGTCTCTGCCCTGCGCAAGGGGGATCTCATCACCGCCATCAAGACTGGTCAAGTTCCGCCAAAGGCCAAGGCCAAGGTGGAAAAGGCCGCTCGGGTAGAAAAGGCGGAAAAGGCAGAGAAATCTGATAAACCAGAAAAGCCACGCGCGCAGGCGCAGGACGATGCGCCGCAGAAGGCGGAAAAGCAGGAAGAATCCGGCGAGAAGCAGGATAACCGCCAGCAGAACTCTGGCGACGAGCAGCGCTATGAGTCGCGTTCTCAGGCACGCCGCGCTCGCCGCAACCGCGCCCGCCGGCAAGAACGCCAGGAGCGGCAGGAACGTCAAGAGCGCGAGGAACGCAGCCACAACGAGGAGCAGGGCGGCAATAAAGACAACCGCGAGAATAACTCCCAGGATGGCTCCGATAATCAGGGCGATAAGAATGACCGCGGCGATAATAAGCAGCGCGGCAATCGCCACGATGACAACAATAATCACGAGCGCGGCAACCGTCGTGGGCGCCGCAATCGCCGCAACCGCCGTGGCCGCGGAAACAATAATGACAATAACGGCGGCAACGATTTGCAGGTCCGCGAGGGCGATGAGCTGCAGGCCGTCGGTGGCATTTTGGACGTGGTAGACAATAACGTCGCCTTCCTGCGCACCACCGGTTACCGCGCCGCGGCTTCCGACGTCTTTGTCAACAACGGCATTGTCCGCCGCCTGGGCCTGCGCTCCGGCGACGCCATTACCGGCCAGGTTAAGGTCTCCGGCCCGACGCATACGCATGGCAACGGTCGTAACCGCCGCAAGTACAACCAGCTGGTTCAGGTCGATACCGTCAATGGCATCGATCCGGAAAACGCAAAGCAGCGTCCACACTTTAATAAGCTGACCCCGCTGTATCCGAATAAGCGCCTGCGTTTGGAAACGGACCCGAAGATCCTCACCACCCGCGTGATTGACCTCATCATGCCCATTGGTAAGGGCCAGCGCGCGCTTATCGTCTCCCCGCCAAAGGCCGGTAAGACGACGATTTTGCAGAATATCGCCAATGCGATTTCTACCAATAACCCGGAGTGCTACCTCATGGTTGTCCTCGTAGATGAGCGCCCTGAGGAAGTTACGGATATGCAGCGTTCCGTCAACGGTGAGGTTATTGCTTCCACCTTTGATCGCCCGCCATCAGAGCACACCTCCGTAGCCGAGCTGGCTATCGAGCGTGCCAAGCGCCTTGTGGAGCAGGGCAAGGACGTCGTTGTTTTGCTCGACTCCATTACCCGCCTGGGCCGCGCCTACAATAATTCCTCCCCGGCATCCGGCCGCATCCTCTCTGGCGGTGTGGACTCCAACGCGCTCTACCCGCCAAAGCGCTTCCTCGGCGCCGCCCGCAATATCGAAGAGGGCGGCTCGCTGACAATCATCGCCACCGCCATGGTGGAGACCGGTTCTACCGGCGATACCGTCATCTTCGAGGAATTCAAGGGCACCGGCAATGCCGAGCTGAAATTGGACCGTGGCATTTCCGAGCGCCGTGTATTCCCGGCCGTGGACGTTAACCCGTCCGGCACCCGTAAGGATGAATTGCTGCTCGTACCAGAGGAGGCGCGCATCATGACCAAGCTGCGTCGCATCCTTTCTGCCCTGGATTCCCACCAGGCCATTGACCTGCTCATTAAGCAGCTAAAGAAGACCCGCTCCAATGGCGAGTTCTTGATGCAGGTGGCCTCCTCGGCCCCGATGGCTGCGGATAAGGATGAAGAAGATTATGTCTAATCAGGTTTCCCTCGTTGATGACATTGTGTCCGAATACCAGGGCATTGAGATGCAGATGGGCGATCCGGAGGTGGCCGGCGACCAGAAGCAATTCCGCAAGCTCTCCAAGCGCTATGCGGAACTGCGCCCCATCATCATGGTTAATGATGAATTAACCCAGGCCCGCGAGGATCTCGCGGACGCCAAGGAGATGGCCTACGAGGACCATGACTTCCAAGAAGAAGCGGACCGCCTCGAAAAGTCCGTGGAGAGCTTGGAAGAAAAGCTCGCTGATCTGCTCGCGCCGCGCGATGAGCAGGACTCCGAGGACATCATTATGGAAATCAAGGCCGGCGCGGGAGGCGAGGAGGCGGCCCTCTTCGCCGGTGACTTGGCCCGGATGTACGAGCGCTACGCGGATAAGACCGGCTTTAACTGGGAGGTCCTGGGCCTCAACGAGTCGGATCTGGGAGGTGTGAAGGATATGACCATTTCCTTCCGCTCCAAGTCTCCTTCGCGCGATGGTGCCTGGTCCGTCTTCAAGTTCGAGGGCGGTGTGCACCGCGTGCAACGTGTCCCGGTCACCGAGTCCCAGGGCCGTATTCAGACTTCTGCCGCCGGCGTGCTGGTCTACCCAGAGCCAGAAGAGGTGGAGTCCGTCAATATTGATGACAAGGATATTCGCGTTGACGTTTACCGTTCTTCGGGTAAGGGCGGCCAGGGCGTGAATACCACCGACTCCGCGGTGCGCATTACCCACCTGCCAACTGGGCTTATCGTTACCTGTCAGAAGGAACGTTCCCAGATTCAGAACAAGGCGCGTGCACTGCAGGTCTTGCAGGCCCGCTTGGACCAGATGGAGCGTGAAGCTCGCGAGGCTGAGGCCGGCGAGCAGCGCGCCTCCCAGGTGCGCACCATGGACCGTTCGGAGCGCATCCGCACCTATAACTGGCCGGAGAACCGCATCACGGATCACCGCATTGGCTACAAGGCTAATAACCTGGACTCTGTTTTGAACGGCGATATGCATGACCTTATTAAGGCCCTGCAGGACCAGGAGCGTGCCGAGCGCCTCGAGGCTGAGGGCTAAACGGGCGTGGATAACACGTATGGACAGGCGCTGCGCCGTGGGGTGCAGCGCCTTCGTGCTGCCGGGGTACCAAGCCCCGAGTGGGATGCGCGCATCATTGCCACGCACCTTATTCATTGCGGCCACATGGATATCCCGCTGGACCAAGCTCCTATGCCCGGTTTCGATATGGCCTATGATGCGCTGCTACGTCGCCGCGAGTCCCGCGAGCCCCTACAGTACGTGCTAGGCAGCGCCTGGTTCGGTCCGCTGGAGCTCAAGGTGGGCCCTGGCGTATTTATCCCGCGGCCGGAAACCGAGGTGTTGGCGGACTGGGCGGTGCGCAATGCGGACGGCCCGCGGCTGGTGGACTTGTGCACTGGCACAGGGGCGTTGGCACTATATCTGCACCACTACTTACCTGAGGCGCAGGTGCGGGCAGTTGAGCTTGCCGACGCCGCCTTGGCCTACACCACTGCCAATACCCGCGGCAGCGGGGTAGAGGTCATTCAGGCCGATGCTACGGATGCCACTACCTTGGCGGAGTGGAACGGGACCGTGGACCTTATCGTGACCAACCCGCCGTATGTACCGGAGACGCCGAACCTCGATCCGGAGGTCTACCATGATCCACACGACGCGGTCTTTGCCGGTGAGGATGGGATGGACGTCATCACCGGCCTCATCCCGACGTTCGCCCGCCTTTTGCGCCCGGACGGCAAGGTGGCCATCGAGCACGATGACTCCACGAGCGAAGCCGTACAAGCCGCAATGGCCCGCCACGGCGGCTTTGAAAGAATTTCGGCGCTGCAGGACATGACGGGAACGCCCCGCTTTGTCACTGCGGTGCGCGCGGTAGACTAAGACACCACTTAGGGCAAGAAGGGGAAAGACTATGCAAGGAAAGATTTTTAACTGTGCCGATGAGGCCGAGCGCGAAGAGGGCCTGAACATTGCGGTCAAGGCTGCACAATCCGGTCGCCTCGTGGTCATGCCCACCGATACGCTGTATGGCCTTGGCTGCGATGCCTTTGATAATGATGCCGTAGCCAATCTCTTGGCTACCAAGCAGCGCGGTCCGGATATGCCGGTACCGGTTTTGGTTGGTTCCTGGGATACCGTTCGCGGTCTCGTGGCTTCCTATACCGATACTGCGCGTGATTTGGTCGAGGCCTTTTGGCCGGGTGGCCTGTCTATCGTTGTTCCTCAGGCGCCATCCTTGCCGTGGAACCTCGGTGATACCCGCGGCACGGTAATGCTGCGCATGCCGCTGCACCCCATTGCAATTGAGCTTTTGCGCGAGGTTGGTCCGATGGCTGTGTCTTCCGCCAATATTTCTGGCCACCAGCCACCAACCACCGCGCTTATGGCTAAACAACAGCTGGGTAAAGCCGTAACGGTTTACTTGGATGGGGGAGAGACGGCCGTCGGTAAGCCTTCCACCATCATCGATCTCTCCGGTGAGCGCCCGTATCTACTCCGTGAAGGCGCGCTCTCGGCCGAGGAAATCGGCAAGGTCATCGGCCTCGATGCCCAAACCCTGCGCACCCGCCCCCAGGCTTAAGGAGGTATTCGCGTGAGCGGCAGTGGTGTCCCGCTGCGCGAGTTGGCCCTTGTCATCCTCGTCGCAGCAGCATTTACGTATCTGACCACCGGTGTGGTGCGCTCCTTTTTAGTGCGCACCGGCCGGGTGGCGGAAATTCGCCTGCGCGACGCCCACACTCAGCCCACTCCCCGCATGGGTGGTGTGGCCATGTTTACTGGCTTCGCGGCGGCAATATTCCTCGCAGCCCAGCTTCCAGCCTTGACTCGCGGCTTTATGCCCGTCACTCCGGAAATGAATGCGGTGCTATGGGCGGCCTTGGCGCTGGTGCTCGTTGGCGTGGTCGATGACCTAGTAGAACTCAGCGCCGTCGTGAAGCTTTTTGGCCAGCTTTTCGCTGCCACGCTCATGAGTGGGTTGGGCCTTACCTGGACACTACTTTTCATTCCGTTTGGCGGCGGCACCACCGTTGTGCTGGACCAATTGCAAAGCACCCTGCTCACCGCATTCTTTACCGTCTTGCTTATCAATGCCATCAACTTTGTAGACGGGCTTGATGGCCTGGCAGCAGGCCTTGGAATGATTGCAGGAGGGGCAATTTTAGTTTTTTCCTTGACCGTCCTCCATGACCAGGGCGGCGCTGTATCGGCCTATCCGCCAGCCATTATTAGTGCCGCACTGGTGGGAATGTGCGCCGGCTTCTTACCCCATAACTTCGAACCATCCCGCATTTTTATGGGCGACTCCGGCTCCATGCTTATCGGCCTTTTGCTCGCTGCGGCCTCAACTTCTGCGTCCGGCAAGATCAACATGTCTCTGTATGGCACGGTGGATATTGTCGCGTTGATGTCACCCATTATCGTGGTCGCCGCAGCGGTATTTATTCCAGTCCTCGACCTTGTCTGGGCTGTTATTCGCCGCCTATCGCACGGCCGTTCACCGTTTTCTGCGGACAAGGCGCACATTCATCACCGCCTCCTCAAGCTTGGGCATACTCATAGGCGTACCGTGCTAGTGCTCTACTTGTGGGTTTCCGCAGTGGCATTTGGTGCGGTGTCCTTTTCCATCGTTCCCGCGCCGGAGGCCATTGGCGTGACTATTGTGGCCCTGCTTCTCGCGTTTGCAGCTACTCTCGTGCCCTTGCGGCAAGGAAAGATTGGCCCTGCTGCTCGAGAGACCGTCGTGGTGGCGGAAACCGAGCCCTCGTGAGGTAGGCTCGGTCTCCGTGAATGATCCTAAAGTAAACTCTGATTTTGATGATCCGCGTCTGCCCCTCAAACGCGCCGTGCAGCTAGGTGTCAAAGCGTTGCTTGTCATTATGTTGGTATCACTTGCCATTTGGGGGGGATTGAAAGGCCTTCCCGGAATTTGGGGCGTCTTAATTGGTGCAGCTCTAGGCGGAGGATTCGTATTGTGCACGGCTCTTTCAGTCCTATTTACAGCCAAGTCAACCCCCTCGACAACAATTGCAGTGGTGCTCGGTGGGTGGCTGCTTAAGCTAGTTTTGCTCTTGGGGGTTTTGGCAGTAATTAGGGAAATGGATTTCTATGACACGTGGGCCTTGTTTCTTAGCGTAGTTGCAGCTCTTGTTGTAACCCTCGGAACTGAAGTCTGGGGGATAGTTACTTCTAAAGTGACGTACGTGGCTTAATCGGCGTCCAAAGAATGCTGCCAAAAGCTTGGGGCAGCTCAGCATCATGGGGGATACCGAGCAGCTCTATTTCATCTGTTACTTGCGGTTATGAGAGATTTATACCCCCGACGAGGGGCGGGTGAGATGTGGTGTGATGAATTCCACGCTTATGAGTTTGGCCAGCAAATCGCAGGTTTATAGCTTAATTACTTACTTTGGAATTGAAGAGTAGCTTCTATGGGGCCCCCACGTGCAAAAACTCAGGATCCAGCTGATACGATTCACTTCGGGTTACCGTGGAAGTAGGCACGTGCTCTCTTCCGGTATTGGTAAATCCCTGTCTTGTTCATGCTGATGTGCGACGGAGTCCGTGAACAGGACAGAAAGTTTGAGACGTCCATCGCACCACAAAAGCTTTTACAAGCTGTGTGGCCCGAACACGGGAGAGAACGCTGAGCGTTACAACATTGGCTATGAAAGGGCACTTCCACACGCCCGATCTAGGTGAAGAATTCTTCCCGGGGCAAATTGATGCCGACCATCTTTTTTTCGGTGACTTCGCCGGCGGATGGTTCGCGCTTGATCGCCTGATGCTGATTCGAATCTTGATGACGCTAATTGTGGTGATCCTTTTCTGGGCCGCCTTTAAGAACCCTAAGTTGGTTCCTTCTGGCATTCAGAATGTGGGCGAGAATGCGGTCGACTTTGTCCGTATTCATATCGCTGAGGACATTTTGGGTAAGAAGGAGGGAAAGCGATTTCTGCCAATTATCGCTAGCATCTTCTTCGCGGTTCTATTCATGAACGTTGCGACCGTTATTCCGGGGCTTAATGTCTCGCCGAACGGACGTATTGGTATGCCAATTGTCTTGGCCGCGGTTTCGTACATTGTGATGATTTACGCGGGTGCCAAGAGGTATGGCCTTGGTAAGTTCATTCGCTCCTCGGTAGTGATTCCGAACTTGCCACCGCTATTGCATCTTTTGGTGGTACCGATTGAGTTTTTCTCTACGTTCATCTTGCGGCCGGTTACCCTTGCTATTCGTCTCATGGCGAACTTCCTTGCTGGACACATCATTCTGGTTCTTCTCTTCTCTGCTACGAACTTCTTCTTCTGGCAGCTGAATGGTTGGACCGCACTGTCTGGACTAACCATTATTCTGGGCTTGGCTATGAGCCTGTTCGAGATTCTGGTTATCTTCCTACAGGCGTACATCTTCGCTCTTTTGACGGCGGTGTACATTGAGCTGTCCTTGCACGCTGATTCGCACTAAGGACGAGGTCGACGAGCGCGACCGAGTAAACCACCTAATTTAAACCATCGACATTCAGTCTTGAGACAGACTGAAATTCTACGAAAGGGAACGACTTTCACCATGAACGAAATCATTCTGGCAGCGGATGCCGCTTCGAAGTTTGAAGGACTGGGCACCATTGGTTATGGCCTGGCGGCTATCGGTCCAGGCATCGGTATCGGTATCGTTGCCGGCAAGACCGTTGAAGCTATGGCCCGTCAGCCAGAAATGGCTGGTCAGCTGCGTACCACCATGTTCCTGGGTATCGCCTTTACTGAGGCCTTGGCACTTATCGGTCTCGTTGCCGGCTTCCTGTTCTAAGAGCTCGAGTTTTCACACCGAATCTTTTAAGACGGGAGACCAATGAATAACGTCGTTTACTTGCTTGCAGCAGAGGGCGGAGATAACCCAGGTTCGGGTAGTTTCTCTGTTCTTCTGCCCAAGAACTATGACATTTTCTGGTCTTTGCTGTGCTTCATCGTAATTCTGTTGCTGTTCTGGAAGTTTGTAATTCCTATGTACAGCAAGATGTTGGCAGAGCGTGAAGACCGGATCGAGGGCGGCTTGAAGCGTGCCAAGGCTCAGCAGGCCGAGGCCAAGGCTGCTCTGGAAAAGTACAATGCTCAGCTGGCTGATGCCCGTGCAGAGGCAGCCGAGATCCGCGAGCAGGCGCGCGAGCGCGGCAAGCAGATCGAGGCCGAGGCCAAGACCAACGCGGAAGAAGAGTCCCGCCGCATCGTCGCCAATGGCGAGAAGCAGCTGGAGGCTTCCCGTTCGCAGGTTGTTACTGAGCTGCGTTCCGAAATGGGCCAGAACTCCATCAACCTGGCGGAGAAGATTCTGGGCGGCGAGCTTTCCGACGCCTCTAAGAAGTCCTCCACCATTGATGGCTTCTTGTCCGAGCTCGACTCTGTGGCACCGGCCGGAAAGTAGGCAACTATGAAGGCAGCTAGCCGCGAAGCACTCGCAACCTCGCAATCTCGCTTGGATGAAATCCTTGCTGGCGAGAATAACGTCGCCACCGCCGCACAGGCGGGCTTGGACATCTTTGAGGTTGTCGATGTCTTGGATGATGACCGCGAACTGCGCGTTGCATTCACCGATATCGCCGCCCCGAGCGAGGCACGTAAGTCCCTAGCAGAGAACCTTTTTGGCTCCAAGATTTCTGGTGGTGCGCTGCGCATCATTCAGGAAGCTGCGGCCGTACAGTGGTCCACTCCGAAGGACTTTGTCAAGGGATTGGTTTCCTTGGGCCGCCGCGCACTGCTGCGTGGCGCTGAGGCGCAGGGCCAGCTGGGCCAGGTAGAAGACGAACTCTTCCGCCTTTCCCAGATGCTTGACCGCGAGGGCGAGCTCACCCAGCTGCTTTCCGACCGAACTGCTGATTCCGCCCGCAAGCGCGGATTGCTGGCAAACGTGCTCTATGGCAAGGTCACGATGTTTACTGAGGCACTGGTGCTTCAGGCCATCTCCCGCCCAGAGCAGAACCCGATCGATGATGTGGCCGCTTTGGCTGATTCTGCAGCAGACCTGCAGGACCGCACCATTGCGCGTGTTACCGCAGCGGGTGAACTAAACGAAGGCCAGCAAGCAGTACTCGCTGAGAAGCTGGGCAAAATTTATGGTCGTGCGATGTCCATTCACTCTGAGGTTGACACCAGCCTCCTCGGTGGCATGCGCATCCGCGTCGGCGATGAAGTCATTGACGGTTCTACGGCAGGCAAGATTGCTCGCCTGCGTGCCCAGATGGCGTAGCCGAAACGACAGAAACGATTTAAGTAAGTGCTGGAAGATACTACCGAGAGCAGGAAGAACATGGCGGAGCTGACGATCTCCTCCGACGAGATCCGTAGTGCGATTGCGAACTACACCTCGAGCTACTCCGCGGAGGC
Source organism: Corynebacterium nasorum (assembly GCF_030229765.1). Lineage (NCBI taxonomy): Bacteria > Bacillati > Actinomycetota > Actinomycetes > Mycobacteriales > Corynebacteriaceae > Corynebacterium > Corynebacterium nasorum. Next base: position 48,974 of record NZ_JASPGY010000005.1, read on the forward strand.
CTCCCGTGAGGAGGTCGGCGTGGTCATTTCGGCAGCTGACGGTATTGCGCAGGTTTCTGGCCTGCCGTCCGTTATGGCGAATGAGCTGCTCGAGTTCCCAGGCGGCGTGATTGGCGTCGCACAGAACCTTGACACTAACTCCATCGGTGTCGTGGTCCTGGGCAACTTCGAGTCCCTCAAGGAGGGCGACGAGGTTAAGAGGACCGGCGAGGTTCTCTCCATCCCAGTGGGCGAGGAATTCCTCGGCCGCGTAATTAACCCTTTGGGTCAGCCGATTGACGGCATGGGCCCAATCAACGCTGAAGAGGAGCGCGTCCTCGAGCTGCAGGCACCGTCCGTGCTGCAGCGCCAGCCGGTTGAAGAGCCAATGCAGACCGGCATCAAGGCTATCGACGCAATGACCCCGATCGGCCGTGGCCAGCGTCAGCTGGTCATCGGTGACCGTAAGACCGGTAAGACCGCGGTGTGCATCGATACCATTTTGAACCAGAAGGCTAACTGGGAGTCCGGCGACAAGGATAAGCAGGTACGCTGCATCTACGTCGCAATTGGCCAGAAGGGCTCGACCATCGCTGGTGTGCGCCGCACCCTTGAGGAGCACGGCGCACTCGATTACACCACCATCGTGGCCGCACCGGCTTCCGATTCCGCCGGCTTCAAGTGGTTGGCACCGTTCTCCGGTGCAGCGCTGGGCCAGCACTGGATGTACCAGGGCAACCACGTCCTGGTTATCTACGATGATCTGACCAAGCAGGCTGAGGCCTACCGTGCCATTTCCTTGCTGCTGCGCCGTCCCCCGGGACGCGAGGCATACCCGGGCGATGTGTTCTACCTGCACTCCCGCCTGCTGGAGCGTGCTGCCAAGCTTTCCGACGACATGGGTGCTGGCTCCATGACCGCACTGCCGATCATCGAGACCAAGGCAAACGACGTCGGCGCCTTCATTCCGACCAACGTCATTTCTATTACTGACGGCCAGGTCTTCCTGGAGTCCGACCTGTTCAACCAGGGTGTTCGTCCGGCTATTAACGTCGGTGTTTCCGTCTCCCGTGTCGGTGGCGCTGCACAGACCAAGGGCATGAAGAAGGTTGCCGGTAACCTGCGTCTGGACCTAGCCTCCTACCGTGATCTGCAGGCCTTCGCGGCATTCGCATCTGACCTGGATGCTGCCTCCAAGGCTCAGCTGGAGCGCGGTTCCCGTCTGGTTGAGCTGCTGAAGCAGTCCGAGTCCTCCCCGCAGCCGGTGGAGTACCAGATGGTATCCATCTACCTCGCCGAGGCTGGCATCTTCGACGTCGTTCCCGTTGAAGACGTCCGCCGCTTCGAGGACGAGGTACACGAATACCTCAACGCCAACACCCCAGAGGTCTTTGAGCAGATTTCCGGCGGCAAGCCGCTAACCGATGAGTCCAAGGACGCATTGGTTGCGGCAGCTAAGGATTTCCAGCCGACCTTCCGCACCTCCGAAGGCCATAACTTGGGCTCTGAGGCACCGGTAGAGCCTTTGGATGAAAGCGACGTAAAGAACACCGAGCTCAACGTCTCCCGCAAGACGGCTAAGTAGAGTTCAGAACTCATAACTAACCGTCTAGATTAAAGAAGGGAGGAGAAACGATGGCTAATCTTCGCGAACTACGTGACCGCATCCGGTCCGTTAATTCGACTAAGAAGATCACCAAGGCCCAGGAGCTTATTGCTACCTCGCGCATTACCAAGGCGCAGGCCAGGGTAGAAGCATCTCAGCCTTATGCGACTGAGATGACCAGCATCATGAATAAGCTGGCTTCCGCCTCTACGTTGGAGCATGACATGCTGCGTGAGCGCGAAGACGGAAACGTCGCAGCCATTCTCGTGGTCACTTCTGACCGCGGTATGTGTGGCGGCTACAACAACAACGTCTTCAAGAAGGCCGCACAGCTGCAAGCTCTCCTGGAAAGCAAGGGCTACGAGGTAGTTCGGTACGTTACCGGCAACAAGGGCATCGGCCACTACAAGTTCCGCGAGGACGAGGTAGTTGGCAGCTGGGGCGGTTTCTCTCAGGACCCAACCTGGGAGGCCACCCACGATGTGCGCCGTCACCTGATTGATGGCTTTATTGCTGGTTCCAACGGCACTACCAAGGGCCGCGACGGCCTGCATGCGCAGGGTGAGGGCGTAGGTGTACGTGGCTTTGACCAGGTACACGTTGTCTACACCGAGTTTGAGTCCATGTTGACCCAGACTGCGCGCGCACAGCAGCTGTTGCCAGTTGAGCCGGTTATTCAGGATGAGGAGTACCACCTCGGTGACTCCGCTCTGTCCGACGCCGAATCTGCGGAGGATGTTGCCGCCGGATTCGAATTCGAGCCGGACGCAGATACGCTGATGGAAGCTCTGCTTCCGCAGTACGTCTCGCGTATCCTGTTTGCTATGTTCTTGGAGGCTTCTGCCTCCGAGTCCGCTGCACGCCGTACAGCTATGAAGTCTGCTACTGACAACGCAACCGAGATGGTCGAAGACCTCTCCCGCGTGGCTAACCAGGCCCGTCAGGCACAGATTACCCAGGAAATTTCAGAGATCGTCGGTGGCGCTGGCGCGCTATCTGACAGCGCAGAAAGTGACTAGATTATGACTACAGCTCTGCAAGAGCAGAATGCACAGTCTTCGGCAGTCGCCGGTCGTGTCGTGCGCGTCATCGGTCCGGTTGTGGACGTGGAGTTCCCACGTGAGGCACTGCCGGCCCTGTACAACGCACTGCACGTCGACATCAAGCTCGAAGCTGTTGCAAAGACCGTCACCCTCGAGGTCGCTCAGCACCTCGGTGACAACCTTGTCCGTACCGTGTCTATGGCACCGACCGACGGCCTCGTCCGCGGTGCCGAGGTCATCGACTCCGGAAAGCCAATTTCCGTGCCGGTCGGCGACGTCGTCAAGGGCCACGTCTTCAACGCCCTCGGTGATTGCCTCGATGAGCCGGGTCTCGGCCGCGATGGCGAGCAGTGGGGAATCCACCGCGAGCCGCCAGCGTTCGACCAGCTCGAGGGTAAGACCGAGATTCTGGAGACCGGCATTAAGGTCATCGACCTGCTGACCCCGTACGTCAAGGGCGGCAAGATCGGCCTGTTCGGCGGTGCAGGTGTGGGTAAGACCGTTCTGATTCAGGAGATGATTACCCGTATCGCCCGCGAGTTCTCCGGTACCTCCGTCTTCGCCGGCGTCGGCGAGCGTACCCGTGAGGGCACCGACCTCTTCCTGGAAATGGAAGAAATGGGCGTGCTGCAAGATACCGCCCTTGTCTTCGGCCAGATGGATGAGCCGCCAGGAGTCCGTATGCGTGTGGCTCTGTCCGGCCTGACCATGGCGGAGTACTTCCGCGATGTGCAGAACCAGGACGTGCTGCTGTTCATTGACAACATCTTCCGTTTCACCCAGGCCGGCTCTGAGGTTTCGACCCTGCTGGGTCGTATGCCTTCCGCCGTGGGCTACCAGCCGACCTTGGCTGATGAGATGGGTGTTTTGCAGGAGCGCATTACCTCGACCAAGGGCCGTTCCATTACGTCCCTGCAGGCCGTTTACGTTCCTGCCGATGACTACACCGACCCGGCTCCGGCTACGACGTTCGCTCACTTGGACGCCACCACCGAGCTGGACCGTGCTATTGCCTCCAAGGGTATTTACCCGGCAGTGAACCCGCTGACTTCTACCTCTCGTATTCTCGAGCCAGGTATCGTCGGCGAGAAGCACTACGAGGTTGCACAGCGCGTCATCGGTATTCTGCAGAAGAACAAGGAACTCCAGGACATCATCGCCATCCTTGGTATGGACGAGCTGTCTGAGGAAGACAAGGTCACCGTTCAGCGTGCCCGTCGTATCGAGCGCTTCTTGGGCCAGAACTTCTTCGTTGCGCAGAAGTTCACCGGCCTGCCGGGCTCCTACGTACCGCTGTCCGAGACCATCGACGCCTTCGAGCGCATCTGCGATGGCGAGTTTGACCACTACCCAGAGCAGGCTTTCAACGGCTTGGGCGGCCTTGACGACGTCGAGGCTGCATACAAGAAGTTGAACGAGAAGTAGGGAGAGGCACATGGCTGACATCACCGCCGAATTGGTTTCCGTCGAGCGCCTGCTGTGGTCTGGACAGGCCTCCATGGTCACGGCTGAGACCACCGAGGGTGAGATCGGCGTGCTTCCCGGTCACGAGCCAATGATCGGTCAGTTGATCGATAATGGCGTGGTGACCATCCACCCAGTGGACGGCGAGCGCCGCGTCGCCGCCGTGCAGGGTGGTTTCCTCTCCGTTACCCAGGACAAGATCACCGTCCTCGCTGATTGGGCCATCTGGTCCGATGAGGTGGATGAGGAGAAGGCTCAGAAGGACTTTGCTTCTGAGCACGAGCTCGCCAAGTCCCGTGGCGAGGCCGCACAGCGTGCTGTCCGCCGCGCCAAGGCTTAGTACCTTGGATTGATAGGAGAGGGCAGCAATAGCCGCCCTTCCTGCTCTCTAAAGGCGCCCCGGTTTAAACCGGGGCGCCTTTTTGCGTTTTCTTTGCCTTTTCTTATTGGCGTATAGGTCCTGCCAAGCGCTACAATTCAAGAATCAGTTTCTCCACAAAGCGAGGATGGCGTGAAGGCCCATGAATTCAACGGTGGTTACAGTGCTTCTGTGGGCCCTTGGCGTGGCCCTATTGCTGGTTATTTTTCTGGCTGCGCTTCGCTTTTTTACCGTGCGTGCCCGCGGCACTGCCGTCTTGCTACGCCGAGTACCCGCTAGAAATTCCCTTTCTTGGCGCCATGGTTCGCTGCGTTATGAAGGCGAATTTGTGGAGTATTTCAAGCTCCGCTCCGTTTCTCCGCGCTGCGATCTGCGTATCAACCGCCTCGACATCGAAGTAGTAAGCACCCGCTCGCTCGATGATGCCGAGGCTTCTTTTATGTCTGCCGCCACCGAGGTTGTGCGCTTTCGGGTCAAGGGCCGGGAATATGAGTTGGCATCTGATGCCCACGGCATTATGGCCTTCGGGGCGTGGGTAGAGGCCGCACCATCCAAACGTCAGCAGCGCTTCGACTTCCGGCAACTTCGCCAGCGCGCTACCCGTCAATCCAAGCGATAAGGTTACCCGCTAGGGTAGAGGGCATGCGTTTAGTAATCGCCCGATGCTCCGTAGATTACGTGGGCCGTTTGGATGCCCACCTTCCCATGGCAGACCGTCTACTCATCGTCAAGGCTGACGGCTCTGTATCCGTGCATGCTGATGACCGCGCGTATAAGCCGCTTAATTGGATGACCCCTCCGTGCACGTTAAAAGAATCCGCCATTGAGGACCTAGACGGTGACGATACCGGCGAGGTTTTGTGGCTGGTGGAAAATCCTAAAGGCGAGCAGTTGCGCATTACAATTGCTGAGATCCATGAGGAAATCTCCTATGACATGGGTGAAGACCCAGGCCTAGTCAAAGACGGCGTGGAGGCTCACTTGCAAGAGCTTTTGGCAGACCAGATCGATACCTTGGGCGATAGCTATACGCTGGTACGCCGCGAATACCCAACGGCGATAGGCCCGGTAGACATTATGGCGAAAGATGAAAACAACAAAAATGTTGCCATCGAGGTGAAGCGCCGTGGTGGGATTGATGGCGTGGAGCAGCTGACGAGGTATCTGGAGTTGCTTAACCGTGATGAGCTTCTGGCCCCAGTATCTGGTGTATTCGCGGCCCAGGAAATCAAACCGCAGGCCCGCACGCTAGCAGAGGACCGAGGCATTCGGTGCGTCGTACTGGACTATCAGGAACTCCGCGGACTTGAGTCGAACGAATTGCGATTGTTCTAATGCCACGGCGGAATAGACGCAAACCGCTCGAGCTTCGATCCTTGCCTAAAGATGGGTCGACTTTTCTCGGCTCGCAGACGGTCGAGGGGCCTAGCTGGACGCACGGTGAACCCTATGTTATGCGGCATATCGGTTCTGCGCGTGCCCAAAAGTACTATGTGTGCCCAGGGTGTAATCAAAATATTCCTCCCGGGGTGGCTCATATCGTGGCGTGGCCGCGCGACGTGGGCCGCCAGGGCGATGATCGTCGGCACTGGCACCGCCACTGCTGGGAGCGTAGGTAGACTAGCGGGCATGATTGTTGCATTCTCTGTAGCCCCTGCAGTAGTTAATAATGATTCCCAAGAAATGGCTGACGCCGTCGCTGAGGCCGTGCGCGTAGTCCGCGAATCCGGCCTTCCTAACGAGACCAATGCCATGTTCACCCTGCTTGAAGGCGAGTGGGACGAGGTCTTTGGAACTATTAAGAAGGCCACTGACGCGGTGCGTGCGGTATCCCCGCGCACATCTTTGGTGGTCAAGGCTGATATTCGCGAGGGCGTAACCAATCAACTGACTGACAAGGTAGATGCGGTTAACCGCCGCCTTGCAAAGGAGGACTAGATGACTTCAGCAAATAATGCTTATGTAGGAGGCGCGCTCGACCTCAGCCAAGTAAAGGCGCGGGCCGAGGCACGGCAGAAGGCACAGGAATCTCCGCAGACCACTGCTGGCGGGATCCAACCCTTCTTCACTGTGACGGAAGCTAACTTCGACCAGGACGTGGTGCGCCGTTCTACGGAAGTTCCGGTGATTGTTCTCATTGGCACCGCCCGTTCCACGCAGTCGGAGCAGCTAAAGACCGACCTACAGGGGTTGGCCGCGCAAGGAAACCGCAGTTTCCTAGTTGCCTACGTGGATGCAGATACTACCCCACAGGTTGCGCAGGCCTTTGGCGTGAAGAACCTCCCCACTGTGGTGGCCCTGGGCGCTGGGCAGCCGCTGACGAATTTCGAGGGTGCACAACCACTAGATGCGCTAAAACAATGGGTAGATGCCTTGGTGCAGAATGTTGGCCCACAGTTGAAGGGCCTACAGAGCGATGCGGGAGAGCCCCAGACCCAAGAGGAAGAAGAGGATCCGCGCCTCCAAGAAGCAGAGGGCTTCTTAAATGCTGGCGATTTTGATGGTGCTCTTAAGGTCTATAACTCCATCTTGGAGGCTGAGCCCGAAAACGTGCAGATTAAGCAGGCCCGCGATACAACCGTACTGCTCAAGCGCCTTGATCCTGCCAACCAGACCGAGGATCCGATTGCGGCTGCGGAAGGGGACAAGGGGGACGTCGATAAGCAGATGCGTGCTGCCGACGCCGAAGTGGTTGCCGGCGCCCCAGAAAAGGCCTTTGATCGCCTCATCGAGACGATGAAGGCAACGGCCGGTGATGAGAAAGCTCGCGTGCGCGAGCGCTTGCTGGAGCTCTTCGGGCTCTTTGAGGGCAATGACCCGCGCGTGATGGAAGCTCGCACCAAGCTGGCGAGTGCCCTGTACTAGCTTGGGTAGGATGGGAAAGCATGACTTCAGTGCTTTTCCTGTGCAATACAAATCGCGGCAAGTCGCAGATGGCTGCGGCGCTTGCCGCCAAGCATGCGCCTGAGTGGGATATTTACTCGGCTGGGGTGCAAACTTCCCCGGAACATATCCAGCAGGGCATCAATCAAGAGGCCAAAGCTTCCCTCGCGAAGGTGGGGGCAGAAATGACTGGTACTCCTGCTCTAGTGGATCCCCACCTTGCTGCCGCTGTCGACCACGTCATCGTGGTAGGTGATGCGGAATATGACGGGCCAGCGCAGAGGTGGGCCATCGAGGATCCCTCGTTGCGTGGTCTGGAAGGTGAAGAGCGCATGGATGCGCTTCGCGATGATATCGAAGCGCGCGTGGTGGAGTTCCTACGCACGCAGCGATAGGCGTTTTATTGCTCCAGTACGTACCACTGCACCGAGTTGGCCGGTAGGTGAAGCGTGGCGGAATTATCCGCCACGTGAATATGCTGAGGAAGCGGGTTCCCAGCGCCCTCATAAACGGCATCATCGGTGTTAAGTACCATTTTCCAAGCACCATCACGTGGAACCCAGAGGCCGTAGTTGGGAATGGAAGAACCCGACAGGTTGCACACAGCGAGCAAGGCAGACCCGTCCGCGCCATAGCGGACGTAACCCAGCACGTTATTGTTCGAGTCATCGGCCTTGACCCATTGGAAGCCGTCTTGGCTAAAATCCTGGCTCCACAAAGCTGGGGTGTCGCGGTAAATGAGGTTGATATCGCGCACGAGGCGCTTAATGCCCCGGTGCCACTCATTGCCCCAACCATCGAGGTTGCCCCAATCCACGGAATGCTCCTCGGACCACTCGGTGGTTTGTCCAAATTCCTGGCCCATGAAGAGCAGATTCTTGCCAGGGTGGGAGAACATGTAGCCATACAAAGCGCGCAATCCGGCGGCCTTATTCCAGTCGTCGCCAGGCATGCGCTGCCACAGTGAACCCTTGCCGTGGACTACTTCGTCGTGGCTAAACGGCAACACGTAGCGCTCAGAATAGGCATACACCATGGAGAAGGTGAGCTCGCCATGGTGATAGGAGCGGTGGATGGGCTCGTGCTTGAAGTACTCCAGGGTGTCATTCATCCATCCCATATTCCACTTCAGGGAAAAGCCCAGCCCGTTCTCGGAAGTAGGAGCGGTAACGCCCGGCCAGGAGGTGGATTCCTCGGCGATGGTGAGTACGCCAGGATGGGTGCGGTTGAGGGTGGCGTTGGTTTCCTGCAGGAATTGGACGGCTTCTAAATTCTCGCGCCCGCCAAACTGATTGGGTAGCCATTCATCGCGGGAGTAGTCCAGGTAAAGCATGGAAGCGACGGCGTCTACGCGCAGGCCGTCAATGTGGAATTCTTCAGCCCAATACAGGGCGTTGGCTACGAGGAAATTGCGCACCTCATTGCGGCCAAAGTCAAAAACATAGGTACCCCAGTCGGCTTGCTCGCCGCGGCGGGGATCGGGGTGCTCATAAAGCGCTTGACCATCGAAGCGGCCTAAGGCCCAGTCATCTTTGGGGAAGTGGGCTGGCACCCAGTCCACGATGACCCCGATGCCGTTTTCGTGCAGTGCATTGACTAATGCGCGGAACTCATCCGGCGAGCCCCACCGCGCTGAAGGCGAGTAATAGCCAGAGACTTGGTAGCCCCAAGAGCCGCCGAAGGGGTGCTCGGCCACGGGCAAGAGCTCGACGTGGGTAAAACCATGCTCCTTGAGATAAGGGATGAGCTCCTCGCGAAGTCGGTTATAATTCGCCCCGACCTTCCACGAGCCAACGTGGACCTCATAGATGCTCATCGGGACATCGAGGTTGCCGGTGCGCTTGTCCATCCACGCGGAATCAGACCAGCCGAAGCTGGTGGAATCCACGATCGAGTCCGTTTCCGGCGGACAGGTGGTGCGCTTGGCCAATGGGTCGGCCTTGTCTTGGCGGCCTTCCTGGCTAAAGATGGCGAACTTATAGTGCTCGCCAGCACCGATGCCTGGGACAAAGACCTCCCATACGCCGGTAGAACCGAGCGAACGCATGGGGTACTGGGTAGGATTCCAGCCGCAGAAATCGCCCACGACGGCAACACCTTGGGCATTGGGGGCCCATACGGCAAAGGACACACCGCTTACGGGGCCCATCTCTGTGTCATAAGAGCGTAGGTTGGCGCCGAGGACATCCCAAAGGCGCTCGTGGCGACCTTCGCCGATAAGGTGCAGATCTAGAGAGCCGATGGTGGGCAGGAAATGATATCCGTCTGCCACGGTGCGGGTAGGGGCGCCGGGGTAGGAGATTTCGAGGCGGTAGTCGCAGTTCTCGCCTACTTCCGCTTCCCAGATATCGTCGCCCACCAAATTCATAGACAAGGATTGTGTGGGGGTATGAAGTTGTACCGCGGTGGCGCCAGGCTGGCGGGTACGGACGGTACCTTCATGCCAGCCGTAGAATCCGTGTGGGTCATGGTGGCGGCAGTCATTGAGACGAGCGAGGTCAGCGGCCGGGATGTTCATATAATCAGGGTACCTAGATTGGGTGCGTTCCGGTGGACAAATGTTTACGGGCGATAGTCGGTGACCTCGCGCCAGGTGAGCTGCTCCTGAAGGGCATGGTCGGCAGGGGGAAGGACGAAGACATGGGCGACGTCGCGAAGCGGCTCTAAGCGCACAAAATTGCGCTCGGACCAGTGATAGGCAGAGCCGGTAATCGTGTCTTGGACGGAATAGGACTCGCCGGGATGGCGGCCGATAGCGCGCATATCTACCGTAACGGTCGCTTCTTGCGCATTGCGCGGATCCAGGTTGACCACGACGAGAACCACATTGCCGGTGGCTGGATCGGCCTTGGAATAGGCAATGATGGCGTCATTGTCGGTGTCATGGAAGCGGAGGGTACGCAGTTGTTGCAATGCGGGGTTATCGCGGCGAATCTGATTGAGCAGCCGGATATAGGACTCTAAAGAGTCTCCTGACGCAACCGCAGCAGCAAAGTCGCGTGGCCGCAGTTCGTACTTCTCCGAGTCGAGGTATTCCTCGGACCCTGGGGCTACCGGGGTGTGCTCATAGAGCTCAAAACCGGAGTACACGCCCCATAGCGGAGACATGGTGGCAGCGAGGACAGCGCGTATGGCGAACATGGCGCGCCCCCCGGTTTGTAAAGATTCATGCAGGATATCCGGGGTATTGACAAAAAGATTAGGCCGGCAAATATCCGCCTGCTCTACGTGCATCTGGCCAAATTGGGTGAGCTCATGCTTCGTGGTCTGCCAAGTGAAGTAGGTATAGGACTGGGAAAACCCTGCTTTTGCTAGCCCGAAAAGGCGAGGGGCGCGGGTAAAGGCCTCTGCCAAGAAGATGACGTCTGGGTGGGTGGCGTGTACGCGGGTAATCAGCCAATCCCAGAAGTTGGCGGGCTTGGTGTGTGGGTTATCTACGCGGAAAGTGCTCACTCCGGCTTCGACCCAAATCATGAGCGTTTCATAGATTTCGTGATAGATGGCATCCTGCGCGTTATCGAAGTTGAGTGGATAGATATCCTGATACTTCTTCGGTGGGTTCTCAGCGTAGGCGATGGTGCCATCTGGAAGGACAGTGAAAAATTCTGGGTGGCTGGTGGCCCACGGGTGATCGGGCGATGCCTGCAGCGCGAAATCAAGCGCTACTTCCAGGCCAAGTTCCTGGGCGCGAGAGACCAGCTTCTTGAAGTCTTCTATTGTGCCCAATTCGGGGTGGGTGGTGGAGTGGTCCTGGATGGCCCACGGACTTCCCACATCACCGGGCTCAGCAACGACCGAGTTATTTTTTCCCTTCCGATGCACCTTGCCAATGGGATGAATGGGGGGAAAATACACCGTATCGAAGCCCATATCGGCCACGCGCTCTAGTGCTTGGGCAGTAGTGTCGAAGGTGCCGTGCACAGGATTTCCCTCTTTGTCCCAGTCACCCGTGGAACGGGGGAAGAGCTCATACCACGAGTTATAAAGCGCGGCCGGGCGCTCCACGTAGACCTCGTGAATGGCGCCTTCTACTAGGAGATCACGCAGGGGATGGGAGTGCAGGATGTCTGCGGCCTCGTCCGAGAGCGCCACCTGCACGCGCTTATCGACGTCCAAAGACTCATCCTCCAAGTCCCGTGCAGCAGCAAAGAGGGGCGCCACAATATCCGAGGGGGTTTGCAAGGCCGCCCGAGAAAATAGATCCGCACCATGCTGGAGGTCATTGGCCAACTCGGCAGCGGATTGCCCAGCCGCCATCTTTTTAGTAACCGCGTTCTTCCACGTAGCAATGGGATCGGACCAGGCATCGACGCGGAAGTACCAAGTGCCTTGGGTACCTGGGGTAAAGACGCCGTGCACTCGATCTTGGTCTTTGGGGTCTACCTGCATGGTGACAGAGGACGTAGCCGTGGACCGCGCCGCCCAGGCAGACAAAGTGGCTGAGACCGCGTCGTGGCCTTCGCGCCAGACCAGTGCGGTGACAGGAATTACCTCGCCCACAACGGCTTTAGAAGCTACAGAACCGGCGGAGATAAGCGGGCGGACATCGTCAATACCAAGGCGAGTAGTCATGCCCATAAGACTAATGCAGCTGTGTCAATTTCACCGGGCAAAGAATAAATCAGTCACAATGGAGGGCGTGAACGACGTAACTCCTACAGATCAAGATTGGCTCGTAGATTTTCGCGGCGTCGAGTTGCGCCGCGGCGGCAAGACCCTCGTTGGTCCTGTGGACTGGCAGGTGGAACTCGATGAGCGCTGGGTCATTATTGGCCCCAATGGCGCGGGTAAGACCTCGCTAGTGCGCATGGCCGCGGCCGAAGAATTCCCTTCAAAGGGCACCGCCTTTTTGATGGGGGAGCAGATCGGCAAAACTGATATGCGCGATCTGCGCGCGCTCATCGGCATCTCCTCCGCTGCAGTGCAATCGCGAATCCCCGAAAATGAGCGCGTGGACGATCTCGTCGTCTCCGCAGGCTATGCAGTGCTGGGCCGCTGGCGGGAGGAATATCAGGACATGGACTTCTCCCGCGCTGATGAGATTTTGGCCCAGGTAGGTGCAACCCACCTGAAAGAGCGCACCTGGGGAACATTATCAGAGGGCGAAAAGAAGCGCGTCGTCCTCGCCCGCGCACTCATGACTAACCCAGAGCTGCTCATCCTAGACGAGCCTTCCGCCGGAATGGACCTGGGAGGCCGCGAAGACCTGGTGGGATACCTCGGCGATCTAGCCATGGATCCAGATGCCCCAGCCATCATCATGATCACCCACCACGTGGAGGAGATCCCATACGGATTTACCCACGCCATGCTGCTGGATGAGGGTAAGGTAGTGGCAAAAGGTCTGATTAATTCAGTCCTCACCTCAGAAAACCTGACTCGCGCCTTCCACCAGCCCATTCAGGTGGACCGCATTGGACAGCGATACTTCGCCCGCCGAGCTTCTCTATGACCAACCCTTTTCATGACCGTATCGATGCCGTTGACGCCAGTGATACCACCGGCTTTAACGGTGGGCGCTTGGCGGCAACCGTCCTGCTTCTACGGGACGGCACCGACGGTCTTGAAGTGTGGGTACAAGAGCGCGTGCACACCATGCACAATTACCCGGGGCATTCGGTCTTTCCCGGCGGCGGCGTAGACCCACGCGACTTTCCGCCGCGTTCCTGGGACTCGGGCGAACTATGGGCCGGAAAATCCGTCATCTCCATGGCCCGACGGATGGGCGTAACAAAGTACAAAGCCCACGCGCTAGTATTCGCCGCTGCCCGGGAGCTCTTTGAGGAAGCCGGCACCCTCTTTGCCATCCGCGAAGACGGAATTGTCTCCAATGCACGGCGGTATCACAAGGAGCGAAAACTACTCGAGAGCCACACCATTTCCTTTACCGAATTCCTCAGCAATAACGGCATGCGTGTCGACGCCGATATGCTCCTTCCCTGGGCACGGTGGGTAGGAAAGGGAAAAAGCCACTGGTTCGACACCTTCTTTTTCGTCGGGGTGCTGCCCTCTGGCCAAGAACCCGATGGGGATACCGACGAGGCGGACGATGCCGGATGGTTTTCTCCCCAGCTCATCCTGGACGGCTGGCGCGCCGGGCTGGTGCGCCTAGTCATTCCTACTTGGGCGCAGATGCAGAGGCTGAGCAGATACTCCTCGGTTCAAGAAGTCCTCGATGATGCGTCCTTTTCTGACCTGCGCCCTGTTATCGGGGATCCGCGCGAGGACCCTCGTTACCGCGAATTCTTTTCCACCACCCCTTTAGACCGCATATGAGTTATACCCCCGCAGAAGTCAGCTTCTTGATTGAGCACCACGAGGAAATTGCTCACCTCGATCTCACCTTGACCAAGGCTTCTCGGCTTAAAGACACCGAAGTCTTGAAAGAGAAGTTCGGCGACTATGGCCGCGCAGTCATGGAGCTGGTGACCGCACGTAGTTCGGGCAAGCTTCCCAGTGATTGGCTGATGGACGCCGACTCAGCCCAACAAGCAACCCCCGTCGAGGTTGCGGCATACCGGGCGGCATTTCTTGCAGAGCAGGGGGTGGGCAGCGTCCACGACATCACCTGCTCCATCGGTACGGAAGGTCTAAATTCTCCGCTCGACTACTTTGGCTCAGACTTGGACGAGTCGCGCGTGAGAATGGCGAGGCACAATCTTTCTTCGACCAAGATCTTTCGCGCTGATGCGCTCACCACTACAACGACTGCCGATGTCCTCCTTGCAGATCCCGCCCGTCGCGCCGGAGGTAGAAGAATCACCCGGCCGGAGGATCTCGTGCCACCGCTTCCAGAGGTCGTCGACAAGCATCGAGACAAGGAATTGGCCATTAAGTGTGCACCCGGCCTTGATTTCAGCGAATGGAACGGCCTTGTTACCGTCGCAAGCGTCGACGGCGGAGTAAAAGAAGCCTGCCTTTATACCCCAGGCCTAGGAACCGGCCGAAGGGCAGTAATGATTCGTGGACACAAGCTAGACGTCCTCGATGATCAAGAAACAAACCTGCCCGAGGCCGGAGACATTGGTAGCTACCTCATTGACCCGGACGGTGCCATTGTGCGCTCCGGCTTGGTGCGGCATTACGCGGCACGGGAAGGGCTGCACCAAATCGATGAGCGCATCGCGTACCTGACAGGGGAGAGGATTCCGGAGGGAGCCTCGGGATTTCCATTCATAGAAAAAGTACCCCTAAAGAGATTAAAATCCGTACTTAAATCCTATGACGCGGGGAGCTTGGAAATCCTCGTGCGCGGGGTAGAAGTGGACCCTGACCAGCTGCGGAAGAAGATGAAGCTCAAGGGGAAGAAGCCTTTTGCGGTAATCATTACGCGAATTGGCGCACAAGGAATCGCCTTGCTGTGCAAACCCCGAGTATCATCGTCCGAGGATAATTACGCAACATAAATATATCGGAAAGGTGAGTGCCCAATGCCAACTATCGTGGCTCTGGTCAAACACGTGCCGGATACGTGGTCTACCAAGTCTTTGGAAGATGACCACACCCTGGATCGCACCTCCGTGGATAACGTCATTGATGAGGTTAATGAGTATTCCGTGGAACAAGCCCTGCGCCTGCGCGACGACAACCCGGATGCGGGTTATAAGGTAGTAGCGCTGACCATGGGGCCGGCCCAGGCAGACGAAGCATTGCGCAAGGCACTGGCTATGGGTGCCGATGACGCGGTGCTTGTCTCCGATGATTCGCTGGCGGGAGCGGATGCGCTGTCGACCGCATGGACTCTTAACGCTGCGCTGAACAAGCTTGACGACGTCCAATTGATCACCGCTGGCACCGAGGCCTCCGATGCCTCGACCGGCCTACTTACTGGATTGCTCGCCGAATACCGCCAGCTGCCTGCCCTTACCGGGCTGCACAAGGTAGAGCTGGCGGGCGGCACGCTGCGTGGCACGCGAGATGATGCGCGTGGCACCTGGGAACTAGAAGCGCCGCTGCCTGCAATTGTTTCTGTGAACGATAAGAGCGACAAGCCGCGCTTCCCTAACTTCAAGGGATTGATGGCCGCTAAGAAGGCGGAAATCACTACTTTCTCCTTAGCTGATTTGGGAATTGAGGCAATTGCGCCCACTACCTCCGTTTCGGCCGCCGAAAAGCGCCCACCGCGCACCGCTGGCGAGGTTATTTCTGAGCCCAACCCGCAAGACGCAGCGAAGAAGATCGCTGACTTCCTAGCCGCAAAGAACTTGATTTAGGAGTCGATATGTCTCACGTTTACGTATTAGTTGAGCACGATGCGGAAAAAGTCCTTCCCGTTACCGGAGAACTGATTACGGCCGCGCGCGAATTGGGTACGGTGTCTGCAGTGGTCGTCGGCAAGCAGGCAGATAAGTTCGATGCTGACCTTGCCGCCCTTGGCGCCGCGCAGGTGGTCCAAGCAACGGCCGAAGACTATGACCAGCGCCTCCTGATTCCAGAAGTCGATGCCTTGCATGCTCTCGGCGCCGCGAACCCCGCACCTATCGTGCTGGCCGCAACTCCCGCCAATAACGAGATTGCCGGCCGCCTAGCTGCCCGCCTCGCTTCCGGCGCACTGGTCAATGTCAGCGGCATCGCCGCTGATGGTTCCGCCCAGATGACCATTTTTGGTGGCTCCTATGAGACTACCTCTACCGCTACCGGCCAGTGCCCGATCTATACGCTGCGCCCAGGCGCGGTAGAGGCCGCACCACAGCAGGTGGAAGCGCAACCAGCCCCGATGCCGTTGCCGGCCGCTACTGGCAAAGATGTCAAGGTAACTTCCTTTACCCCTGCCCAGAAATCTGCACGTCCGGAAATTACCGAAGCCAAGGTGGTCGTCGCTGGCGGCCGGGGCGTGGGTGATGAATTCGGTGATGTTGTCGAGCCGCTTGCCGACGCCCTCGGCGCCGCAGTCGGCGCTACCCGCGATGCGGTAGACGAAGGCTTCTATGACGCTGCCTATCAGATCGGCCAGACTGGCGTTACCGTTTCGCCTGAGCTCTACATCGGTTTGGGCATCTCCGGCGCTATCCAACACACCTCCGGCATGCAGACCTCTGGCACTATTGTGGTGGTCAACCAGGACCAGGATGAGCCATTTTTCCAGATCGCGGACCTTGGCGTTGTGGGCGACCTCCATGAAATCGCCCCAGCCTTGACCGAGGAACTGAAGGCACGTCAGTAATGCCGCATTATTTTGACTACGCTGCTACCCAGCCGATGCGCCAGAGCGCGATTGACGCGTGGGTAGCTGCGGCTGGCTCCCTGAACTCCGGCGCGCAGTATGGTTCCGGCCGCAAGGCTCGGTCTGTGCTCGATGATGCCCGCGAGAAGGTTGCTTCACTCCTCGGCTGCGAGCCAATCGAGGTGATTTTCACTTCTTCTGGCACAGAGGCAGACAATATCGCCATTCAGGGACTTTATGCGGCCGGTAAAACAAACCGCATAGTTTCCACCGATATTGAGCATCCCGCCGTGCGCGATACCGTGGCTAAGCTGCACAATTCGGGTGCTACCGTCGAGATTCTTCCTGTCGATCGCTCCGGACACATAGCAGACCTGTCGGCTCTAGACACGCTTGCCGACGTCGCTACCTGCATGTGGGCCAATAACGAAACCGGCGCCATTCAACCCATCGAAGATATTGCCGCCCGTGCCAGCGCAGTGGGTACACCGGTACACGTTGATGCCGTGCAAGCGGTAGGAAAGGTTCCCATCGACTTTTCCCACCTAGGGATCACCAGCCTTGCAGCTAGCGCCCACAAGTTCGGCGGTCCCCGCGGCATTGGCCTACTTCTAGCCAAGCGGAGTCCCGCACCCCAACCCATTGCCTATGGCGGTGGGCAGGAGCGCGGAATTCGTCCTGGAACTGTCGACGTCGCTGGTGCTTCCGGTCTAGCTGCGGCTTTGGAGGAATCCGTCGCGGAAATTTCTACTCAAGGTGAGCGGATTTCCGCGCTTCGCAATAAGCTCCGCGATGGAATTCTCGCCACCATTGATAATGCAGTCATCAATTCCACTGAACCGTGTTTGCCTTCTCACTTGCACGTCTCTTTCCCTGGTGCAGACGGCGATAGCCTCCTCATGCTGCTAGATTCCCTGCAGATTGAGGCCTCAACCGGCAGCGCCTGTAGCGCAGGTGTAAACCGCATGTCTCACGTTCTGGAAGCGATGGGAGTAAGCGAGGCTGAAGGAATCGGTTCCTTGCGCTTTACGCTAGGCCGGCTTACTTCGGAAGAAGATGTCGATTACGTGTTGGCTCATCTTCCCGAGGTAATCTCCCGAGCCCGATCCGTCTAGCTTTCATTCCTTTCCTTCGCCGCTGCCCGTCGGGCGGCGATAGCTTGGCCCACCGTTAGCGCCCAGTTCTTGTTCTTGGGTGCTAGCGGTCCTTGGGGCTCGTCATATTCCCAGCGCCCATCATCAAACAGCCACACAATGTCCCCAGTGTGCGGATCCATGATATAAAAAGCACCGCCGTCAGTCTTGACGTTATGGTGGTGCTGGCATAGTGAAGCCAAATTGCTCCCTGCAGTTTTCCCTCCCCGAGCATGGTCAATGCGGTGGTCTTTCTGGCAGCTTTCCGCAGGGCGGTAGCACCCCGGCCAGCGGCACACCCCATCGCGGCCTTCCACATAGGCGCCTATGAGCGGGGGAGTAACGTAGCTTTCGCTTTCCATTTCTTTGGCTAAGTCCATGTCTCGCGTCTGAGCTGGGCGCAGGTTATCCGCGGTCTCTGGGCTTACCCATCCGAATCCCCGGATAAACGCGGGTGCAGACTCCTGATCATGGGCGCGATACATATGCAGAACTACCTTAGTCCGAGACTCAATTTCACCCAGAATCAATTTGGCCAGTGCTTCTGCCTTGGAAAGGCCATGTTCCTCGGCGGCTTTGCTGATGTGTTCGTCGATAGCTATAAGGGTAGCTTCGTCAAATTCAACTGCTAGCCCGGCTTTGCCACTAAAGCTGGAGTAGGTGAAATAGGAGTTATTCTTCGTGGGAGCCTCTTTGTTTTCTTCGGTGGATGGGTTTTCAATAGCAATGAGGCCATTGAGTTTTCGCCGTAAATTCGTGTTGGAGGGCAGTACCTGTCTCGGCTTCGAGGGGGTCAAATAACGAGATAGTTCTTGGTCTATCCTCTCGAGGGTTTCCGCAGGGACATCACCGAGCTTGCTAAGTACGGCGTCGATAGTAATGAGGCGAGAGAAATCCAGGAAGTAGTAGGTTTCCTGCAGGGCCATTGTTAGAGGTAACTCAGCCAGCCGGTAGAGCGCCATGGTTATATCGCGCGTGCGCCGCTCACTCAATCCCGTACGGGTGGCAAGGGTATGGCAAGTAATGTCGAAATCGTCTTCTAAGTCTGGTTTGGCATCTTTCCAGAAAAGGTAATCTTGCTTTCTGATTTCGGTAGCTTTAACTGCTAATGGATCTTTAGGATCATTGACTATGTAATAGGCTTCCAAAATTATTTCCCCCGAATATTAGAACTGCTGAACTAATCTTCACGGTGTCTATCTTACGCTGTGGGTGCGCCCGCCACAAGAGGGGGCAAAAATATGTTCTAAATGGTGAAATTGCCTACGGTGACAGAAATAGAAGAAAAGAAAATTATCTCAAGTGGCGCGTGTTAAAGATGTTGATAGAGTGAAACCATTGTTAGACTCACGCGCATGACTTCAAAGAAGGCACTCCGAAAGAGTATTACTGCGGTAGTTACCGTGGCTGCACTAGCTATTAGTGGTACCGCTGTTGCCCAGGCGGTGAGCTTTGGCGCCCCTAAGGGCGTGGACGTTGCGGCACACCAGCACCCGGGCGGCACGCCCATCGATTGGTCTAAGGTACGTACTGACGGTCAGTCTTTTGCATTTGTAAAAGCAACTGAGGGTGGGGATTGGGTAAATCCGCACTACGTCGAAGATGTTCAGGCCGCCCACGCTGCCGGCCTTAAGACAGGCGCATATCACTACGCTCGTCCATCGACTGACGCCAAAACGCAAGCGGCGAACTTTGCCGCGCAGATTGCGCTGGCGCCAGATCAGACATTGCCTCCCGCACTCGATATCGAGGTGGATGAAGGTAAATCCGCGGCCCAGTTGGAGCAGTGGATCGAAGAATTCACCAGCGAGCTCAAGCGCCTTACCGGCCGCACTCCCATGATCTACACCTACAAGTACTTCTGGATGGGGCAGATGAATAACTCCCAGAAGTTCTCGGATATGCCGTTGTGGCTTGCGGCCTATCAGGATCAGGCGCCCGAGGCCGTGGGTGGCTGGAAGAAGCTATCCTTCTGGCAGCGTTCTGGCTCCGGCAAGGTGGCAGGAATTCCTACCGACGTTGATATGAACCTTTTTAATGGTTCCAAGCAGCAGCTGCAGTCCTTTAGCGATGGAAATTATGTGGATGTCGGCGGCGCGCTCGAACAGCTCGTGGTGGGCGATGGCGTTGACCTAAGCTCGGACAGCACGCCGCTTATCGGCGCTATCCTAGCCCTCGCAGCAGGACTGATTGCGATACCACAGCTTGTCGACGCCGCCGAAAAGTCCGGCCTTGACCCCCAAGCAGCGCAAGGCCTAGCAGGCTTCGTGAAGACCTTGCAGGACAAGGATGCCCTCCCAGTAGAAGATCTGGGTGATATGGCAAAGGGGAACTTCTCTGTCAGTGACCTAGCAATCCTGTTGGACAATGCCGGTCACGTGAACAACGTTAAGTCTGGCAATGTCTCCGAGTCCGAAGTTTCGGAGGCTAAGAACGCGGCCAAGAAGGCTGGCGCTGATGTTCCCGATTTCGATGCGGGCCAAGTAGCCACGCTACTTAATCGCGTGCTGCAGTAGCACCAGCGAAAAACGCGCGGGTCCACGCCTCGTCCTTGTAGTGGGCAGGCACCGCCCCGCCAAGGAGTGCCTTAGCCAGCTGAGCGGCTTCAATGGAGCCCTCGGCTGGCATTTCTGTATCCGAGGCTATAAGGATGATGTTTCCGTAGCGCCGGCCTTTAAGCATTGGTGGGTCCGCGATGACCGCGAGGTGGTCAAAAACCTTGCTTAGTCCGGCCAGTTCGCTTTTTGCTAGCTGCAGATCAGAATGGTCTCCGCAATTGGCAATATAGAGTCCACCTGGCTCTAGTGCCTGCTTTGCAGCCTGGAAGAACTCCACGGTGGTGAGGCTAGCCGGAGTCTTATCGCCAGCAAATACATCACGGATGATGATGTCACGGCTGGCGGGCAGGAACCCCTCGGTTTCTTTGCGTGCTTCGCCGGCGCGGATCTTCACGGTAGGGGAACGGGGGACGTCGAAAAGCGTACGCACCAATTCCCCCAGTTTGGCGTCGAGTTCGACCACCGTGTGGCGGCTACCCGGGAGCTTGCTGGCAAAATAGCGTGGAAGGGAGCAGCCTGCGCCACCTAGGTGGGTGACACGCAGCTTATTCGCTGGCCGAGTATTGAGGTGTTCGACGGCCGCTGCAATCCAGCGCATGTATTCGAACTCCAATTCTTCTGGCTCGCCCAGCACGATGTGGCTACTCGGCACGCCGTTAACGTTGAGGATATAGGCTCCATCGCGGAACTCATCCGCCACAACCTCGGCTGTTCCGGTCGAGATTTCGTAGGTGCCGGTGATTCCTTGTTCGGTGGAGGCTCGCTTTCTTCCCATGTGACACAAGCTTAGGGAATGGATTCGATTTAAACCGCGTTGGGGCTAGGGAGTAGACTTTCGGGCCTGTAGTCAAGGTGAATTGGGGAGCGAGATGCGAGTATTGGTTGCCATGTCCGGCGGCGTGGACTCATCTGTTGCCGCCGCCCGGGCGGTAGAAGCTGGCCATGAGGTGATTGGCGTTCACCTCGCCCTGCACAAGGACGCGCAGCAAACCAGAGAGAAAGCGCGCGGTTGCTGCTCGCTGGAGGATTCAGCCGATGCTCGCCGCATCTGCGATAAGTTGGGCATCCCCTTCTATGTGTGGGATTTTTCGGAGGAATTTAGAGAAGAAGTCATCACGGACTTCGTGGATTCCTATGCTCGCGGCGAGACACCTAATCCTTGCTTGCGCTGCAACGAGAAGATTAAGTTCCGGGCACTGCTACAAAAGGGCATGGCGCTCGGCTTCGATGCTGTGGCGACGGGTCACTATGCCACCATTGACGAAAACGGCTACATGCGCCGTTCTTTGGATGAGAATAAGGACCAGTCTTATGTCTTGGGCGTCATCTCGGCCGAAGAGCTGGAGCACTGCTTTTTCCCCATTGGCGATACTCCTAAGCCGCAGATCCGTGAAGAGGCCGCGGCGCATGGCTTTTCCACCGCGAAGAAGCCGGATTCCTATGATATTTGCTTCATTCCCGACGGCAACACTCAGGCATTTTTGGGCGCTCGCATCGGGCTTCGCCCTGGCCTGATCGTGGATCAGGAGGGCACGGAGCTTAAAGAGCACGATGGTGCATGGAACTACACCATCGGTCAGCGAAAGGGCCTAGACATCAAGGCGCCGGCTGCCGACGGCTGTCCCCGCTACGTCACCGACATCGATGCTTCTACGGGCACGGTGACCGTCGGTGCCCGCGAGGACTTGGCCGTGACCTCAATTCAAGCTGACCGCCTGAAGTACCTTCACCCAGCCATGGATGGGGACTTCGAGTGCGAGGTTCAGGTGCGTGCGCATGGTTCCGTGGTGCCTTGTGTCGCGCACGTCGACCGCGATGCGGATGAGATGCGCCTTGAGCTTAAGGAACCGCTTTCCGGCGTGGCTCGTGGCCAGGCGGCGGTGCTGTATTTGCCGTCGCCAGACGAGCTTGGCGATATCGTTATCGGGTCCGGCACCATTTGCGGGACGGCCTAGATGGCCGGCTTTGCACTTGGCCCCATGCCCGGCACTTCCGTAGCGGAGGCGGCGGACATCATAATCAGTGAGACTGACCTTCCCGCTATCCCGCAGCTTCCTGATAGGGGACTCGGCTCCGATGCGGTTGGGCGTACGGCCAGCATGCTCGAAGCCATCAATATCGATCGTGGTCCGTGGTCGTGGCGCATGACTGCGCGTCCGCAGCTTTTGACGCGGCGGACCTGGGATCGCTTAGAACGCGACCTCGATGAGGTTCAGGGGGTCTGGGGCGAGACGGTTTCCCACATTAAGGTGCAAGCCTTGGGGCCCTGGTCTTTGGCGGCGAGCATCGAGCTCTCCGATGGCCACCGCGTGTTCACTGACTCTAGCGCTTTCGCAGAGCTTTCCGATGCCCTCTTACACGGCCTCCACACCCATGCCCACGATGTGGCAAGCCGTTTCCACGGCGAGGTGCACGTACAACTCGATGAACCGCTACTGGCAGATATCATTGCTGGCCGGATTCCCGGGACTACTGATTTTGACTCGATACCAGCGGTCCCAGAGGAAGTCGTCCTAGAAAGCCTTTTAGCGTTTGAGGTCGACTATGTGCATGCTGCGCCTATTTGGTCGGTGGCGCGCGCAGCGAAGACTTTTTTGGTTGATTCGCGCTTTCGCCAGCAGCTTTCCACCCCACAGCACTATGACGGATTGGGCGAGCACCTCAGTGCGGGCTACCGCATCGGCTTGGGCATTCTCGGCAAAGATGCGAGGGAGGAAGCAATCGCCCTAGCTTCCCACCTTGATCGCATAGGTATGCCGCGCGAGCTATTGGTCGACCACTTCGATGTTTTTCCCAGTGCGGCTTCGGCTAGTTCGCTTCGTTCTGTCACTGAGACCGCCGACATCCTCGTCCGGGACGCCGGCGATCTTTAATCGACACGCCCGCGGCTATCCGTGGCGGTGAAGTATTCGCCCATATAAGGGATGACGTAGCGCAGTTTGCCGTGTGCGGTGGGTTCGATCAGGTCGGCGTCGATAAGCCGCTGGCGAGTGGCGGACAAGGATCGTACAGTGCGGTCCATGTGTCCTGCTATGTCGGCGATGGTGGCCACGCCGTCTAGCTCCACTGCGGCCATTGCTTCCAAAAACTCCCGCTGTGCCGGTGGCAAGGTCAACGTCGCAGGCTGGTGTACCTGCGCGCCCATAATTGAAATCGCATCTGGAGCTATCGAGGCAATCGTCTCCTGAGAAATGCCACTTTCTTGGTTCTGGCGACTGCGCTCCCATGCCAGCGAGCCAACCAATTGCACGAGGTACGGGTAGCCGCGCGTAAGCGCTGCGGCGTCCCTAGTCGCCTCGGGGCTAAACTCTAACCCCGAGCCAGACGCTGTGTGCTCTAGAGCCTGCTGCGAATTGGCCGGAGACAGCGGTCCTAAGACGAACTTCTGGGCCCGGCGCAGAAACGTCACCCCGGGCAAATCCAATAGGTGGTTGACCCCTTGGGGAAGGCCGGCGGCTACCAAAGCGATATCAATTTCATCGCGCACCAGGTCTTGGTAGGCCACGGCGATGGTGGTGAGTTCATCGACATCGGCGTCTTGCACCTCGTCGATGGTAAGCAGGATTCCGGTGCCTTTTAGCTCTGTGGAAAGCTCACGCAGGCGAGTATTCAGCGTGGGGGTGAAGCGATCTTCCTTTTGATGGTCGAAGCCGATTGATCCCACGCCGCCGATGCCGATGCGGCTGACCTTCTTCTTGTCGCTCGGCGAGAGTTGTTCAAGCAGCCTGGGGATGGTGGTATTGACCAGTTCCTCGACCATGGTGGAGCGCCCTGAGGCGCGTAGCGTTACCCACCCCCGGGCCTCGGCGATGTCCTCCAACTCGTTGATGAGAACAGTCTTGCCGATGCCCCTTGCACCGCTGAGCACCATGGAGCGGGAAGCATTGCCTGCCGAGCCATCGAGCGCAGTTCGGAAGCTATCGAGCACGATACCGCGCCCGACCCAGAACAGGGGAGGAGCGCCGAATGTAGGGCGGAACGGATTTTCCATAACGCTAGTGTAACCCTTGTTATCGGAGATTTGGGAGACTTTTAGCCGTACTTGGAGATTTAGGAGATTTGGGAGACTTTATCCGATGAGGGGCCATGCAGTCGAGACATCCGAGGCATCGCGGCCCTTGCCCTCTAGGTATTTCTTAAATGCAGTCCGATCCTCGTACCACTTGACCGCCTGGAATTCCATGAGCTCGTTTTCATCCATCTGCGCCAAGTTGGGGTAGTGCTGGCGTACCTGTTTCCAAGCGACGCGGGCGGCTGCGAGGGCGTCGGCAGTAGCTTCGTGGGCGTTGCCCAACTCGACGCCGTAGTGCTCGCACACGGCGCCAAGGGTGCGCTTGCCCTTGCGCCACTTATCACTGACGCGGTCGATTACATAGGGGTCATAGACTGGGCCGGTGACCGTGAAATCGCCGGTGAGGCTCCGCAGCACGGTGAGATCAAAAGCAGCGTTGTAGACAATGAGCGTTAGACCATCCTCCCAGGCGGCCTTGATGGCCTCGACTGTATCTTTCAGAACCTCTTCGTGCGGTCGGCCCTCGGCGCGGGCCTTTTCGGTAGTGATGCCATGCACGTTGGTCGCTTCCTCCGGGATCTCGATTCCGGGATCGGCGAGGTGCTCCACCTTTTGTACATCGCGGCCATCAATGCGGACTAAGGCAGAGGTGACGATGCGGGCTTCTTTGGGATTGGCCGAGGTGGTCTCAAGGTCGAAGGCGAGCATGTGGGAGGCGTCGAAAGTCATGATCAATACCTTAGTAGCTAGCCCCGACACGAGGGATAGCTACACTTGAGCAGCGTGACTAATCCAGTTGATCTGCACCGTGAATGGAATGACCTTGCGCAGGAAGTGCGCCGCCACCGCAACCTGTACTACAACGGTGAGCCGGCTATTCCCGACGCCGACTTTGATGCCCTCTTCCAACGCCTTCTTGCACTCGAAGAAGAACATCCTGAGCTTGCCGTGCCTGATTCACCTACCCAGCAGGTGGGTGCTGCACCGAGCGCCGGTGAGGATATTGAACACCTTGAGCGCATGATGAGCTTGGACAATGTCTTTAGCGCTGGCGAGATGCAGGATTGGCTCGAAAGAACCCCAGCAAAGACTTATCTCACTGAGCTCAAGATTGATGGCTTGTCTATCGATTTGGTCTATCGCAATGGGCGCCTGACCACCGCCGCGACCCGTGGCGATGGCACGGTGGGCGAAGACATCACTGCTAATGCACGCGTGATTGAAGACATTCCGCATGAGCTCAAGGGGACAGATGAATACCCGGTCCCAGAGCTGATCGAGATTCGCGGCGAAGTCTATATGCGCCCCGAGGATTTTGAAGAAATCAATGAGGAGCGCGCGGCCGATGGCAAGGAAAAGTTTGCTAATCCGCGCAATGCCGCGGCAGGTGGACTGCGCATGAAGGATCCCGCCGAGGTGAAAAAGCGCCGCCTGAAAATGGTGTGTCACGGCCTAGGCGCGCGCGAGGGATTTTCACCCACCTCCCAACATGATGCCTATAAGGCAATTGCGGCTTGGGGGCTGCCCGTTTCCCCATATACCAAGCAGGTTCACTCGGCCGAGCAGGTCCAGGACGAGGTGGCACATTGGGCAGAACACCGCCACGATGCCATCTTTGAGATGGATGGACTCGTCGTCAAGGTAGATGATTTGGGTTCGCAGCGCGCACTGGGTGCGACTTCCCGCGCCCCGCGCTGGGCCATTGCCTATAAGTACCCACCGGAAGAGGTGACTACAAAGCTCAAGGGCATTGAGGTGGGTGTTGGGCGTACCGGGCGAGTGACCCCGTTTGCCATCATGGAGCCGGTCTTTGTCTCCGGTTCCACAGTGTCCATGGCTACCTTGCATAATCAGTCAGAGGTAAAGCGCAAGGGCGTGCTTATCGGGGATACCGTCATCATTCGCAAGGCGGGCGAGATTATCCCGGAGGTGCTCGGACCAGTGCGCGAGCAGCGCGATGGTAGCGAGTATGAGTGGGCATTCCCGGAGAACTGCCCGGCATGCGGCACGAAGTTGGCCCCACAAAAAGACGGCGACGCGGATTGGCGGTGCCCCAATACCCAATCGTGCCCAGCACAGCTTTCCGCGCGCTTGGAGTATTTGGCCTCGCGCAAGGCACTGGACATTGAGGCCCTGGGCGAGAAGGGGGCAATGGACTTAATTGAAAATGGCATTCTCGTCGACGAATCAGAGCTTTTCGAGCTCACCGAGGAAAAGCTCCTGGCCTCGGACGTCTACACGGCGAAGAAGGATACAAAGGACAAGCGCACCAAAAAAGAAGGAAATGTCAAGGTCAATACGGCCGGACAGAACTTGTTAAAGAATCTGGATGAGGTCAAAGGCCGTGACTTCTGGCGCGTCCTGGTCGCGCTGTCTATTCGCCACGTGGGGCCAATTGCCGCTCGGGCACTGGCCTCTCGCTATGGATCCATGGAAAAGCTACGCGCCGCCAAGACGGAGGAGCTGGCAGAAGTCGATGGCGTGGGCATGACCATCGCGCAATCTTTCCACGATTGGTTCGAAGTGGACTGGCATCGCACTATCGTGGACAAATGGGCTGCCGCAGGGGTGGCTATGGAGGTAGCGGTGGAAGACCACAAGGAGCAGACTCTAGAGGGTCTGACCATCGTGGTGACCGGTAGCTTGGAGAACTTCACCCGTGATTCCGCGAAAGAAGCTATTGTTTCTCGCGGCGGAAAGGCTACCGGTTCGGTCTCGAAGAAGACCTCCTATGTCGTGGCTGGCGAAAACGCCGGTTCGAAGGAGGATAAAGCCCGTGAGCTGGAAATCCCGATTCTCAATGAAGCGGAATTTCAGCAGCTATTAGAAACAGGTGAGGCCTAAATCGGTCCGGCTACTTGAGGAAGCTGCCTAAGATGGTGCCGATGTGACCTAGGTGCTCCACCTCGGAGGCTAGGTAGTCAGGGCCGCCGGTGCGGCCCATGGCTATAACTAGGCCGGTATCGCCGAGCGGGGCGGCGGCCAAGGCGGAATCGAGTAGCGACCAACTTTCCGGGATCCATTCATCACGATCAGGACTGAGCACGCGGGCGCTTTCCACCTCAATATCGTGGGGTACGGTTCCATCATCTTCGGGGGCGGCATTGGAAGAAGCTACGCGGTGGATGGGCTCGTTATTGTCAATGACGATGCACCATGTGGAGGTCAGCGCCCTTGGGATCGCGGCTACTACCTCTTCCATAGCGGCAGTGACATTCGTGGCATGGGCAACGCGTGCAAGCAGCTCGATTTGCCCGCGGCGGTCTACGCGGCCGCTGAATGGGCGGATGGAGTCGACCTCCACGCCCTCGACAGAGGAAGCGGCGGTAATGAGGACATCGGCCATGGTGCCTTGCGGCAACTCAATGACAATGTCATCCATGACCGTTCCATCGGGAAAGTTTTCTACGATATCGACCGATTGGATATTGCCGTCGACGAGTCCAAAGGCGTCGGCAAGCTGGCCCAAGCTGCCAGGAGCATCGGGGAGCAGTACGCGGATCAAAAAGGACATGGTCTTGCACGCTTTCGGTAGTTTGTAGTCCCAGACATGATACGTGCGTCACAATGCGGGCTTCAAGCAACGCAAATTTGGGGTGACGCGGCAACCGTCGTGGTCGGTGCAGTACCATGGGTCGTTAGCAATTCACATAGTACATGCTGTCGGTGAATATTTTTCACCCGCGTGTCAATTATGCAGAAAAAGGATGGAGTTCGCGTGTCTGAGATTTCGCGTGATGAGGTAGCCCACCTCGCCAAGCTTTCCCGCCTGGCCCTGAGTGAGGAAGAGCTAGCCCAGTTCGCAACGCAGATTGATGAAATTGTTGATTCGGTTTCCGCGGTGGGAAACGTTGATACCGAGGGCGTAGAGCCGATGAGCCACCCGCACTCCGTGGACGCCCCGATGCGCGAGGACGTTATTGTGCGCACCCTTACTGCAGAACAGGCCTTGGACCAAGCACCGGCCGTAGAAGAAGAGCGCTTCGTTGTGCCACAAATTCTGGGAGGAGAATAAATGTCTAACCTGACCGTTCCCGCGGAGGGCCTGACCTCCCTGACTGCTGCCGAGCTGGCGGAAAAGATTCACGCCCGTGAAATTACTTCCCGCGAGGTAACCCAGGCATTCCTAGACCGCATTGCAGAGACCAACGAGGAGCTCAACTCCTTCCTACACGTGGGCGCGGAAGAAGCCCTCGCGGCTGCCGACGCCGTGGATAAGGCACTCGATGCCGGCGAAGAGCCTGCTTCCGGTCTGGCCGGCGTGCCGCTGGCTCTGAAGGACTTGCTGGTTACCACCGATGCGCCGACAACCGCCGCTTCCAAGATGCTGGAGGGATACGTTTCTCCCTATGACGCCACCGTGACCAAGCGCCTGCGCGAGGCTGGAATCCCCATCTTAGGCAAGACCAACCTGGATGAGTTTGCTATGGGTTCTTCCAATGAGAACTCTGCTTTTGGCCCAGCGCATAACCCTTATGACACGGAGCGCACCCCAGGCGGCTCCGGCGGTGGCACCGCTGCCGCACTCGCCTCTGGTCAGGCGCCGCTTGGCATCGGTACTGATACTGGCGGTTCCATCCGCCAGCCAGCTGCACTGACCAACACCGTTGGCGTAAAGCCGACCTACGGCACCGTGTCCCGCTACGGTCTTATCGCTGCTGCCTCGTCCCTCGACCAAGCGGGCCCGTGCGGCCGCACTGTCCTCGATACCGCGCTCCTGCACGAGGTCATCGCTGGCCACGATGCTTTCGATGCTACTTCCGTTGATAAGCCGGTAGCGCCGATTGTCGCCGCTGCACGCGAGGGTGCTAAGGGGGACCTCTCTGGAGTCAAGGTCGGCCTGATTAAGCAATTTGAGCGCGATGGCTGGCAGGAAGGCGTGATGGAGAACTACCATGCCGCCGTTGAGCAGTTGCGCGAGCAGGGTGCGGAGATTGTCGAGGTAGATTGCCCGCACTTCGATGACGCACTGGCTGCGTACTACCTGATCATGCCGTGCGAGGTGTCCTCTAACCTGGCGCGTTTCGATGGCATGCGCTACGGCCTGCGTGCGGGAGATGACGGCTCCCACTCTGCCGAGCAGGTCATGTCCCAGTCTCGTGCAGAAGGCTTTGGCCCAGAGGTCAAGCGCCGCATCATGCTGGGTACTTATGCACTGTCCGTGGGCTACTACGATGCCTACTATCTGCAGGCGCAGCGCGTGCGTACGCTCATTGCCCAGGACTTTGCTCGCGCCTTCGAGCAGGTTGACGTAATTGTTTCCCCGACCACCCCGACTACCGCGTTTAAGCTGGGGGAGAAGGCCGAGGATCCGATGGCAATGTACAACTTTGACCTGTGCACTCTGCCGCTGAACCTGGCTGGCCTGTGCGGCATGTCTGTGCCATCCGGTATGGCAAGCGATACCAATTTGCCCACCGGTCTGCAGATCATGGCGCCAGCCTTCCAAGATGACCGCCTGTACAAGGTCGGCGCTGCCTATGAAGCTGGCCGCAATAAATAAGCGACTTCCTGTGAGGTCCCTGGCAATTCCATAAAGGTTTATCTGCCCCCGTTGAATTTATATTCGGCGGGGGTAAAATTATCGGGTATGCATTTCAAGAAGACCGCAATTTTTTCGCTGTCCGCCGCTGCACTCATGGGCGTGGGCGTTGCCAATGCCGCGCAGGTGCCCTCCATCGATCCGGGGTTCAGCATGACCGCGCCGACCAACTCTGGGCTTATTGCCCCGCTGCCGAAGGGCGCGGAGAAGCTGGAGCCTCACATCGAGGGGCAGACCATCACTGGAACTCTCCACTCCATTAAGGAAGAAGGAAAGTTTAGCGTCGAATTTGCCAAGGACCACTCCTTGGTGATGAATGATGGCTGCAATACTTACACCACCACCTACAAGGTGGCTGCGGATGGCACCATCAGCGTCGGCGAGTTTAACTCCACCCGCGCGGCGTGCGATGAGCATACGCAGCAGCTTTCCGACGCCCTGCTCGGCCTCCTTGAGTCCAAGCCTTCCTTCTTTAACCTCCCTGGCGGCACCGTCGCCTTGGGCAGCGAGGAAGCTGCGGCCGAGTTTAGTGTTGCCAAGTAAAAACTCGCAGCACACTAAAACTAAAAATGCGCACCATGTCTTCGGGCATGGTGCGCATTTTGTGTGTGGGGGGGGGATTACTTGGCGTCGGAAAGCGCATAGGCTGCGCCCGCCGAGGCCGCGGTCACGCTAAGGACGGCTGGCCAGGCGCCAATCTTCTTCGCCAACGGGTGGGAGGCGCCGAATGCGCCCACGTAGAGTGCACACAGGCCAGCAGTGGTAGCCGGAGTGGTTTTCTTTGCCCAAGAGCGGCCTGCCCACACGCCAGCGGCGGCGAGGATAACGCCGCCGAGCGGGCGGATTCCGGTCTCGCGGGCGGTCACCCACCCGCCGATAAGGCCGAGGGTGACAGTAGTGGCGGTAGATACGTCTTGGGGCTTTTTGATATCAATCATGGACATGCGGCCAGTCTAGGCCGATAATTCTGGCCCCGCTAGACTTTATGGCTATGACTGTGGAGACGCACTTGCCGCCTGAGCGCCAAGCATGGCGCGCCATGTTTGCACTGTCCCTGGGATTCTTTGTGTCTCTTCTGGACCAATCCATGGTGGCGGTCGCGCTGCCGAACCTGCAACGTGATCTAGACGCGGGTGTAAACCAGGCCATGTGGGTATCCGCGTCCTATTTATTGGCTGCAGTGGTGCCGTTGCTCTTCGCCGGCCGTCTGGGCGACGTTTTGGGCCAACGCCGGATGTTTTGTCTGGGCGTGGCTATCTTCGGGGTCGGTGCGATGGTTTGTGCCATAGCTCCCCAAGTAGAAGTACTCATTGCCGCGCGTGCCGTGCAAGGCGTAGGGGCATCTCTCCAGATGCCGCAAAGTATGTCCGTCATCAACCGAATCTTCGCACGCGAGCGCCGTGGACGTGCGTTGGGCGTGTGGGGTGTAATCGGCTCGATTGCAGCACTTGTCGGTCCACTCGCCGGAGGCTTCTTAGTGGGAAACTTCGGTTGGCAGGCCGCCTTTTGGGTACACATTCCTTTCGTGGTGCTGGCCATCGTGCTGGCGCTGTGGTGGGTGCCCGAGTTGCCTACTACCGCGCAGTCTATCGATGCGCCATCGGCCGTTGTTTCTCTGATCGCGTTGGCGGCGATTGTCTTTGGCATCCAACAGGGACCAGTACTGGGGTGGGGCTGGACCATTTGGCTTATTCTGCTCGCCGGAGCAATCGCTAGCGCAGGTTTTATTCGATTGCAGGCTACCGCCGATGCCCGCGGGGCGAGCCCGCTGGTGCCGCTGACGCTCTTTCGCGACCGCAATTACCTTGCCGGCTCGGTGGGCATTATTGCCATGGGGTTTATGGCGGCTGCAGTGATGCTACCCATCATGTTGTGGCTGCAGACCATGCAGGGCATTCCAGCAGGCGAGGCTGGCATTATCGTGGCGCCAATGGCTCTGGTTTCTCTACTGATATCTCCGCTCGCGGGAATTATGGCGGATTATGTGAATCCTCGAATTCTTGGGGTGGTGGGATTTTCCATCCTTATTCTTTCGCTGCTTGCGGCATGGTGGGTGATGCATGTAGACGCCCTGCCGTGGGTGCTCGGGCTGCCCATTGCAGGCCTTGGTGTGGGGCAGTCTTTCATCTGGGGGTCCAACGCAGCGACCACCCTGCGCGATGTGCCGCCGGTCCTCATGGGTGCTGCTTCTGGCGTGTATAACACCTCCCGCCAAGTGGGTTCCGTAGTGGGCGTCGCCTTAGTGTCTGCCGTTATGCAAACAGGTGACCCAGCAGTGGCACTTATTAATTCGCTCCTTGTCATCGTGGTTGCGCTGGTGGTGGGCTTGGTTTCTGCTCTCTGCTTTCGGGACACTCTGCAGGGCTAAAAATAGCGCGCTAGATTGGTAGGTATGCGTCTAGGTGTTTTAACGTCCGGTGGCGATTGCCCCGGCCTCAATGCTGTAATTCGTGCGGTTGTGCGTACCGCATCCAATGAATTTGGAGATACCGTCGTAGGTTATGAAGACGGTTGGGTGGGCCTGATGGAGGACCGCCGCCGCGACCTCTATGATGATGCAGAAATCGACCGCATTTTGTTGCGCGGTGGCACCATCCTAGGCACTGGCCGCCTGCATCCGGATAAGTTTAAGGCGGGTCTTGATCAGATTAAATCCAATATGGCCGATGCCGAAGTGGATGCCCTCATTGCCATCGGAGGCGAGGGCACCCTCAAGGGGGCAAAGTGGCTATCCGATAATGGGGTGCCGGTAGTAGGTGTTCCAAAGACCATTGACAACGACGTCAATGCCACCGACTACACCTTTGGTTTTGATACCGCAGTATCTGTAGCTACCGATGCTATTGACCGCTTACATACCACCGCGGAATCTCATAACCGTATTCTGATTGTGGAGGTAATGGGCCGCCATGTGGGGTGGATTGCCTTGCACGCGGGCATGGCTGGTGGCGCGCATTACACGGTGGTGCCCGAGGAGCCCTTCGATATCGCAGAAATCACCAAGGCGATGGAGCGCCGCTTCCAAATGGGTGAAAAATACGGCATTATTTGCGTTGCAGAAGGCGCCCTCCCCAAGGAGGGGACGATGGACTTCGAAGCCGGCGGCGTGGATCAATTCGGACACCAGACTTTCAACGGTATTGGCCAGGTTATTGGGGATGAGATCAAGGCGCGCACTGGATATGACGTGCGAACGACGGTGCTGGGACACATCCAGCGCGGCGGTACACCGACTGCCTATGACCGCGTTCTGGCAACTCGATACGGCGTGCACGCAGCCCGTGCTACCCATGAAGGCAAGTCAGGTATGTGTGTAGCTCTCCATGGCGAGGATATTGATCTAGTTCCGTTGGAGGAGGCCGTGGGAACCCTTAAGACAGTGCCGGAATCGCGTTACCGCAATGCACAAGCGCTCTTTGGGTAGAGACCACGCACATTTCGAATATTAGGATAGCGCTCCCACTGGGTGGGAGCCTATTCTTTTGTCTATGAGTATCGATAGCATGACAGATAATCGGATGGCGGCGGCTACTGTGCCCTCCGCAGCTCAAGACCGCCAAGCATTTATCGCAGCGCTAGGCTTTCCGGTGCTCGTGATTATCGGCGGCGTGATTGGATACTTTGCACCGAATACCGCGGCATCCTTTGCCCCGCAGGTCACCCCGCTGCTGGGCA
Organism: Corynebacterium nasorum; assembly: GCF_030229765.1. Classification (NCBI taxonomy): domain Bacteria; kingdom Bacillati; phylum Actinomycetota; class Actinomycetes; order Mycobacteriales; family Corynebacteriaceae; genus Corynebacterium; species Corynebacterium nasorum. The sequence goes on from NZ_JASPGY010000005.1 coordinate 82,411, forward strand.
TTGTCATGTTTGGTATGGGCCTTACCCTCAAGCCGGTGGACTTTGCCTTGGTGGCCCGCCGGCCGCTTCCCGTGCTCATCGGAGTAGTTGCGCAGTTTGTCATCATGCCGATGGTGGCATTGGCGGTGGTAGCAATCATGGACCTCCCAGAAGCGGTAGCGGCCGGGGTCATTCTTGTAGGCTGCGCTCCCGGTGGAACGAGCTCTAATGTGGTGTCCTATTTAGCGCGTGGCGATGTAGCCCTGTCGGTGACCATGACCTCGATTTCCACCCTATTGGCACCGGTGTTTACCCCGTTGCTGACCTTGTGGCTGGCAGGGGAGTATATGCCGGTTTCCGCTTCGTCTATGGCATGGTCCATTGTGAAGGTGGTGCTCATTCCTGTCGTCGCCGGCATCCTCATAGGCATGCTGGCGCCGCGGGTGGTGGCAAGGATTAACTCGGCATTGCCTTGGATTTCGGTTGCGGCGATTTCCGCCATCGTGTGCATCGTGGTGGGCGGAGCGCACGACACCATCGCCAGCGCCGGTGCGCTGGTCTTTGCCGCCGTGATTATCCACAACGGGTGTGGCTACGGTCTGGGCTACCTAGCCGGATTGATAACCAAGCAGCCAGTCGCTGCTCGGCGCACGATGGCCGTCGAGGTGGGCATGCAAAACTCCGGCTTGGCCACCTCCTTGGCATCGACGTATATGAACCCATTGGCTGCTCTGCCAGGAGCCGTCTTTTCCGTGTGGCACAACCTTTCCGGTGCGGTGCTGGCTGCCATCTGCCGCTATGTGGATTCCCGTAGGAAGGAGAGTACTAGCTAGAAACCAATCGTGACCGCTGGAAGAGACTCGTCTACAAACCAGGGTTCTTCCTGTGCGGTCAGGGGCGGCTGACCTTCTTCGAAGCTTAAGGTGTCGCCGTCCTTGACGGTGGCGCCTTGGAGAACGTGGTCTGCGATATTAGCCAGCTTGTAATAGAGATCGGTGGGATCCATCGATTCGGTGGCCGCCTGGACTTCGGGGTGACCTGCTTGGACTAGCCCCACGGTATAACCCAGAATCTTGTTTCCCTTTTGGGTGAGCCATACTGGCGCAATGTGCATCGGGGCAAGGTTGTCCCGAACGGCCTCGAGGAACGTATTCGGAGCGATAGATACGTTGCCTCTGGGGTTGTGGACGATGAGGCATTCTGGGTGTTCGGCTACCACAGCGGTGGCTTTAGAGAGCAGCTCTAGGTGCTCGCGGCGAGCCTCACGAAACTGCTTGGCACGGTTGTCTTCTGCATCCCGGGGAAGTACGGAGACGAGGATTTGTGCGGTGGCAGAATCGAGACCGCGTGCGTCCGCGCTCAAAATGGGGTGGAGACCATAACTATCGCGGGTGGGAGGGGTATCGATGGCTTGGTAGTGCAATAAGAATGAATCATCGAGCTCGGCCATGAGGCTACCGGGATTCTTGCCCGGAGTGATGTCTCCCAAGCGATCGGCAAAAGTGGTGGTCAAACGCTCGCTTACCTCCTCGGGCGTGGGGGCAGTGCGAAAGACTGCGATGTTGATCAAAGGGGCATCGATAAGCTGAGCATCAACGCTATGTGGTGTAGTCATAATATTCAGCTTAGGGGCGTGAGCGCGCGGGTGCATGGACGTATTAAGATGGCACGCATGACTGCTGCGATGTATGACCTGATGGACTTTGATGAGGTCCTAGAAAAGTTCGAGCCGGTAATGGGCATGGAAGTCCACGTAGAGCTGGATACGGAAACCAAGATGTTTTCTACCTCTCCTACGAACTTCAACGCAGCGCCTAACTCCAACGTTGACCCGGTCTCACTGGGTCTGCCCGGTGCGCTGCCGGTAGTAAATTCCAAGGGCGTGGAGGGCGCCATCAAGATTGGCTTGGCGCTTAATTGCTCCATTGCCGAGTCCTCTCGCTTTGCCCGCAAGAATTATTTTTACCCGGACCAGCCAAAGAACTACCAGATTTCCCAGTATGACGAGCCGATTGCCTACGACGGCTACTTGGACGTAGTACTGGAGGACGGCACCGAGTGGCGGGTGGAAATTGAGCGCGCGCACATGGAGGAAGACACCGGCAAGCTGACCCACTTGGGCGGCGTGGACGGCCGTATTCACGGTGCTACGGCTTCCTTGGTGGATTGCAACCGTGCGGGCATTCCTCTCATTGAAATTGTCACCAAGCCGATCGTCGGCGCCGGCGAGCGTGCACCGGAGGTGGCTAAGGCCTATGTTTCCGCTCTGCGTGAGCTTGTGGCAGCCCTAGGCGTTTCCGATGCCCGTATGGATCAGGGCTCGATGCGTGTGGACTCCAACCTGTCTCTGCGCCCAGTGGGGCAGGAAGAATTCGGCACCCGTACCGAGACCAAGAACATCAACTCCCTGCGTTCTGTGGAACAGGCGGTTCGCTTCGAGATGCAGCGCCAGGCACAGGTACTTGAAGATGGCGGCACCATCGATCAGGAAACCCGCCACTACCAAGAGACCGACGGCACTACCTCCAAGGGGCGTCCGAAGGAGACCGCGGAGGATTACCGTTACTTCAATGACCCGGATCTTCCACCGGTCATCGCCCCACGCGAGTGGGTAGAAGAACTGCGCCAGACCCTTCCGGAGCTGCCATGGGTTCGCCGTGCGCGCATTCAGGAAGAGTGGGGCATCAAGGATGAAGAGATGCGCGACTTGGTCAACGCCGGCGCACTCGACCTCATCGTGGATACCGTTGAGGCCGGCGCGAAGCCGGACGAGGCGCGCTCTTGGTGGGTTTCCTATCTAGCAGGCAAGGCCAACGAGAAGGAAACCGACCTTGCAGGTTTGTCCATTACCCCGCAGCAGGTGGCGCGCGTTATCGCGCTCGTCAATGAAGGGAAGCTGACTACCAAGCTGGCGCGTAAGGCGGTAGATGGCGTGTTGGCGGGCGAAGGCGACGTCGATGAGGTCGTCGAAAAGCGCGGCTTGGAGGTCGTGCGCGACGATGGAGCCATTGAAAAGGCCGTGGATGATGCGCTGGCAGCTAACCCGGACATCGTGGAGAAGTACCGTGCCGGCAATAAGAAGGTAACCGGTGCCATTGTGGGTGCGGTCATGAAGGCCACCCAGGGTAAGGCCGATCCTGGTCAGGTCAATAAGCTCATCGCAGAAAAGCTTAACTAAGCACCACGTTAAGCCAGCCGCGCTCGCACTTCCTCGAACAGGACGCGTGGCTGGCTTTTGTGCCCTCATTTCCTGTCAAAATTGGTGATTATTTTCGTTAGGCGAGGTCAGTAGGGGTGGGCGTAGGGTTGTGGGCATGTCAATTAAGAGCAAAGTATTGCAAAAGGAAAGTCCTGAAGCTCCCTTTAAGGTCGTAGAAATCGAGCGCCGCGATCCGCGCGAGGATGACGTGGTCATTGATATCAAAGCTGCGGGCATTTGCCACTCCGATATCCACACCATTCAAAACGAGTGGGGCGAAGCCCACTTCCCACTGACGGTGGGCCATGAGATCGCCGGTGTTGTAGAAGCCGTGGGCGATAAGGTCACTAAATTCAAGGTCGGCGACCGCGTTGGCGTGGGATGCTTAGTAAATTCCTGTGGCGAGTGCGAGCAATGCCGCAATGGACAGGAGCAGAACTGCCTTAACGGCAATGTAGGAACCTATAACTCCGAGGACGTGGACGGCACCATTACCCAAGGTGGCTACGCTCAGAAGGTAGTCGTCAACGAAGGATTTGTATGCACCATCCCAGAGGACATCGATTTTGACGAAGCGGCCCCGCTGCTGTGCGCGGGAATTACCACCTATTCGCCGCTGGCACGCTGGCAGGTCAAGGAAGGTGACAAGGTCGCTGTAGTGGGCTTAGGCGGATTGGGCCACATGGGTGTCCAAATCGCGGCGGCAAAGGGTGCGGAAGTGACCGTGATTTCCCGCTCCTTGCGCAAGGAGAAGGAGGCCTACGAGCTTGGTGCGAAGCACATTTTGGCCACCGGTGAAGACGAGGACTTCTTTGCCAACCACCGCGGCGAATTCGATGTCATCCTGTCCACCATTTCTGCCCAGTACTCTCTCGATGATTACCTGCAGCTGCTCAAGCCGCGCGGCATCATGTCCGTGGTAGGGCTGCCACCAGAGGAGCTGGGAATCCATATGGGCAGCCTCGTCGGCGGCGGTAAGGTGCTGACGGGCAATAATATCGGCGGTATCGCTGAGACCCAGGAGATGCTGGACTTTTGTGCCGAGTACGGCATTGGTGCCGTCATTGAGAAGATCGGCGTCAACGATGTCGATGCTGCCTATGAGCGCGTGGTAGCCGGGGACGTGAAATTCCGCTTTGTGATTGATACCGCGACCTTCGAAGACTAAGGCGTTTGGTTGATTTCGCTGAATCCCCATATGTGATTTAGCACAACATCGGTATGCATCAGTAGGTGTTTGGCGGGTCACTTACGTACCATTCCTTAAGGAACGCATATCGGTGTTGCGTAGCCCACGTGCTGGGGAGCGGGGGACAAAGGGGCCGCGCGCACCAGTATGCGAGAGATATTCGCTACAAAAGTTAGGCAACTGTGTCTTCTAAAAACATTATCGCCATTGCAATGTCCTTCGTGGGCTTGTTGGTCGGCGCAGGCTTTGCCACGGGACAAGAGGTGGTGCAGTACTTCACTGCCTTTGGCACCTGGGGCATTCCTGGCATCATTATCGCCGCACTCGTCATGACCCTCGCGGGTACAGTGTTCTTGCAGCTGGGAAGCTATTTCCACGCCTCGGAACACAATACTGTTTTCCGCAATGTCACCCACCCGATCGTCTCCAAATTGCTGGATGTGGCGGTCATCATCACCCTCTTTGCCATTGGTTTTGTGATGCTGGCCGGTGCCGGCTCTAACATGGAACAGCAATTTGGCTGGAAGACGTGGATTGGTTCCACGCTCATGCTGGTCTTGGTCTTGCTCGTCGGCATGCTCGACGTGGATAAGGTTTCCAAGGTTATCGGTACGGTCACACCGTCCATCATCATTGCGGTCATTGGCGTAGCCATCTACACCGGACTCAATATGCCGGATGACATTGGGGCGGCCCTAGACGCTTCGAGTCAGATCGATACTCCGATTGGCAACTGGCTGATTTCCGCACTGAACTACAACGGCCTTGCTCTGATGCTAGCCGTATCTATGTCCCTGGTTATCGGCGGCGATAATATTAGCCCGCGCGAGGCCGGCTGGGGCGGCGTCGTGGGCGGCATTATCTACTCCGTCATGATGGGTCTTGCCGGTTTCTCTTTGCTGATGAACTCGGATAAGGCACAAGGCTCCGATATTCCGATGTTGTCTCTGGTCGATGACGTCAATCCCACATTGGGCGCTGTCATGGCGGTCATCATTTACTTGATGATCTTCAATACCGCCATCGGCATGTTCTACGCGCTGGGTAAGCGCCTGTCTGCCGGCCATGAGAAGCGCTACCCGGTCATCTTCGTCATCGGCTGCTTGGCTGGTTTCGCTGTTTCCTTTGCCGGCTTTAAGACCTTGATGAACTACATCTATCCAATCATTGGCTACATGGGAATCCTCATGGTCGCCATCTTGGTTTTTGCGTGGTTCCGTAGCCAGTCCCAGATCCAGGACGAGGCAGTGCGTCGCGAGCGCGTACGAGCCCTCATGCACCTGAAGCTGCACCCAGACAAGGATTACGACGCCGAGCGTTACGACGATGAAATTGGCCAGCACATCGAGGACTCCAATATGGACAACGAGGCCCTCTACGATGAGCTGGTGGAGGAAGTCACCGAAGAGCTCGACGGCGACGATGACGTGGACTTTGACAAGGAAAAGTACGAAGAAAAGCGCCACGATTACTCCTACTACACCGAGCGCGATGCGGTAGAAACCGACCGCACCCCGGAGGAAATTGAAAAGTGGGTCGAAGAAACCGGGGCATCCGGCGACCCCGAGGAAGATGAGGAGCTTCCGCAGACTGACAAACCGAAGAATTAAGCGGACAATGGGTGCCATGAGTATCTATGCACCCGCATCTGACCGTTATGATTCGATGGAGTACCGCCGAGTAGGCAACTCTGGGCTGAAGCTGCCGGCCATTTCCCTTGGCCTATGGCAGAACTTCGGTGACGATCGTCCCCTGGCCACGCAGCGCGAGATTCTACGTGCAGCGTATGACCGGGGGATTACTCATTTCGATTTGGCCAATAACTATGGCCCAGAACCTGGCGCCGCCGAAGACAACTTCGGCCGCATCTTCGCCCGCGATTTCCGTCCCTTCCGTGATGAAATGATCATCTCTTCCAAGGCCGGCTGGGTGATGAATGATTCCCCTTATGGCTTTGGTGGCTCCCGCAAGTATCTGGTGAGTTCCTTGGACGCGTCTCTCGAGCGCATGGGCTTGGACTACGTGGACATTTTTTATCACCACCGCCCGGATCCAGATACCCCGCTGGAAGAAACCCTTTATGCACTGCGCGATATCGTAGCTTCCGGCAAGGCCCTCTACGTGGGCATTTCTTCCTACGGTCCGGAGCTTACCGCGGAGGCCGTGGAATTCATGGAAGACGAAGGCTGCCCATTGCTGATTCATCAGCCAAGCTATTCCATTCTCAACCGCTGGATTGAGCGTCCGGGCGAAGATGGCGAGTCGTTGCTTGACGTCACCGGGCGTAGCGGATTGGGAGTTATCGGTTTCGGGCCGCTGGCACAGGGCATGCTGACCGATCGCTATATCGATGGCATTCCCGCAGACTCTCGCGCGGCACAAGATAAGACCTTGGAAAAGGGCTGGCTCAACGAGGAGAACCTGTCCATGATTCGCGACCTCAACGATATTGCGCGTAAGCGTGGACAGTCTCTAGCTCAGATGGCTATTTCGTGGGTACTGCGCGACCAAGGCGATCGCACGCTAACCTCGGCGCTGTTGGGCGCTTCTTCGGTGGAGCAGCTCGAGCATAACCTAGGGGCACTGGACAACCTCGACTTCAGTGCAGAGGAGCTGGGCGCGATTGACGACGTCGCCCACGACGCCGGAATCAACCGGTGGGCCGGTGCGACCGCGTCGCGCGTTCGCGGCAATTAGGCGGCCCTTTGAACCCGGCCCCTAGAGCAGGAGCAACTTGAGCGTTAGGCCAATCATGATGACGCCGATACCGAAGTTGATCCAACGCCATACCGTGGGTCGGGACAACACATGGGAAAAACGTGCAGCGCCAAAGCCGATGAAGGGGAACCAAGTGAAGCTGGCGCAGATAGCACCCACGGCGAAAAGCCAGCGCCCTGATTCGCCGTATTGGTTGGCGATGCTGCCGAGCATGACCACCACGTCTACGTAGGCGCCTGGATTGAGCCACGTTAAGGCCAGGGCGGTCAATAGTGGCTTAACCCAGGAGGGGGAGCGCTTTATCTCCACCCGAGTTTTAGTCTTCGTCGTGCTGCGTGACGTGGAACCATCGAAGGTGGCTACTTCCTGCGGGACCTTAGGCTGTGTGGATTCGACCTCAATGGCCTCGCCCTTGGTCTTTAACGCATCGCGGAAGCAGGTAAAAGTAAAATAGGCCAGGTAAGCCGCGCCAACGTATTTCAGGACTTGCAGGGCGTTGGGAAACTTTTCGACCAGGTAGCCCACGCCGGCTGTGCCGGAGGTAATCAGGATGACGTCGGAAAGCGCGCAGACGGCAATGATTAAACCGATGTGATCACGGCGGATGCCGAATTTAAGCAGCATGGCATTTTGCGGGCCGACGGCCACGATGAGCGATAATCCCAGAAAGAAACCAGCAAGCACGATGGACATGCCTTCTAGTGTGATTTCTTAGGCTGGATTAGTCCAGTTAATGCTTCTTCAGTTGGTTTAGAATGGCTTCATGAATCCGGTGCACCTAGAAACCTTGCTTGCGATCGTGGACGAAGGCAGCTTCGATATTGCCGCAGCCGTGCTCGGTATATCGCCGTCTGCGGTGAGTCAGCGTATCAAGGCCTTGGAATCGAGCACCGGACGAGTACTCCTTCGCCGTGCCACCCCGGTAACCGCCACGGAAGCGGGCGAGATCCTTGTTCAGTCCGCGCGCCGCATGGCGTTAGTGCAGGCAGAAACGGATGCCCGCCTCGGCCATCGCCTAGCTCGGGTCCCGCTGTCTGTCGCAGTAAATTCGGATTCTTTGGCGACGTGGTTTAGGAGGGTTCTAAGCGATACCGCGCGGCGGGGTGACGTCGCCTTGCGCATCCGGATTGAGGATGAAGCACGCACCTTAGCCATGTTGCGGCGTGGCGATGTGCTGGGCGCAGTAACGAGGGAGGCCACACCAGTTTCGGGTTGCGAGTCTAGCTTTTTGGGCACTATGCGCTACTTTCCAGTCGCGGCGCCACATATTGCAGAAAGCTTCCATAGCGGTCGGCTGACCTGGGAAACCATGCCTTTGGTGGGATATGGTCCCAACGATCAGGTATTGGATGATGCCATGCGCGAGCGCTTCATTGATTCGGCCGTGGTGCGTGCCCGGGTGTCGCAGATTCCCTCTTCCGAGGGCTACCTCGAGGCGGTTCGGGTCGGCCTAGGGTGGGGATTGCTGCCCCAAGCCCAGGCACTGCCGCTTTTGGAGGCGAAAGAGCTGGTGCTTCTCGACGGCTCCCCGCTCGATATCGACCTCTATTGGCAGCGTTGGCGTTTGGAATCGGAGGTTTTGGGTGAGCTCACGCGTTCGGTGATTGAGGCCGCAAGCGGCTTGGAAGCACTCTAGCCAGTTTGCTGCAACGGCGCGCCGTGGCGGGTACCACAAAAGCGCAGGCCCGTGCCTTAAATTGGAGCTATGAGCGATAAACAGCCGGATAAAGCCACACCGTTAGATGAAGACATGGGCGTGCCTACCTACAACGCCAAGCCCGCGAGCAAAGATTCCGTTTCCAGCGAGAAGAACTCGAAGCCTGGCCTCTTCGAGCGCGCCGGCCGCGCTGAGCCGCAGGAGATCAAGCCTTTCCAGGCGCGGCAAGACCACCCTGAAACTGAGGTAATGTCCTACTCCAGCGCGAATGAAGCCGCGCGTCAGCAAAGCGGCGCCAGCGAGGAAACTGTAGCGTTTGCGCAACCGGAGTCGGCCACGCCGGTTAGTGCCGAGGAGGAATCGGCACTTGCTACTGCCGACGCCCCTGAAGAAGGTGCCGCCAGCGCAGAAACCGCAGAGGAGCGCGAGGCCCGCTTGCAGGCGGAACAGGAAGAAAAAGAAGGCTACCACCGCTATGGGCGCCGCGGCACTATCGACTTTGGTCTGCTATTCATTCGCATCGCACTGAGCGCCTACCTAATCATTGCCGGTGCAAAAACCTTCTTCGAGCTCGGCGATAGCCAGGGCTTGTCCGGTCTAGAGGGTGATTTTGCGAACTATGCTTGGGATACCGCGCTGTCGATTGCGGTTCCGACCATGCAGCTAATTGCCGGCGTATTCTTGCTGCTCGGTCTCATCACGCCGCTGGCTGCCATGCTGGGCTTGGTGGTGACCGGCTTTACTGCCGTGCACGAATTGGCGCAAGCCGGCGCCGGTTTGGACGTCTTTAGCTGGCCAGATTCCGTCTGGCTTTCTTTGGTCCTCTTCGTTATCGCCGTGGGCCTGCAGTTTACTGGCCCGGGCTTTATTTCCCTAGACTTCAAGCGCTCCTGGGCGCGCCGCCCGCTGGGCACCTCCTGGGTCTTTGTGCTTATCGGCGTAGCGATTCTCGTAGCACTGTGGTTCTTCGGTGCGGGAGTTAATCCGCTGAACTAATCGCCAATAGATTATCCGTCGCACGCGCGGCGGATTTTCTTTTACCCCTTGCTTTCCGGGAGGGAAAGTATGATACTTTCTAAAGTGGAAAACAAAGGAGAATCGAAGGCGAAAGGGATAGAGACGATGGAAGACAGCGTGCACGAGGCACTGGCATTTAATGAAGAAATGGAGCAGGACCAGAGCGCTGGCCGGAAGACCGCGCTTAATGCATTGTTTGCTGCGGCGTTAGCAGGACTGTGGTTTGGCCTGAGCCAATTTGGGGAAGGTATGCCGCTATGGATATCTCTCGGAGTCACAATTGCCTGCGTGGGTGTAGGCCTTTGGGTAGGCGCTAAAAAGCGTGACGTACGTGCAGGCTATAGACAAAATCCTTTTGACCAGCCGCAGCCGGACTGGAAATACTATCTCGGATTTTTTCTAATGTTTGCCCCTACGTTTTTCCAGACCTTTCTCGAAGGGCACATGGTGATTGCGGCCATCGTATTCACGCTGTGGGGCTTGGGTGTGTTTTGGGCTCTCAATTCGGGAGCAATGGATATGTCCACGCGTGGCCAAAGAGACGACAAGCAGGCGAGCGGTGATGAGTGAGCTTGATCCAGTAATTCACCCGCTTAACCGGTTTAAGATTTGTGCGGTGCTCAACGCGGCTGGGGCAGTGGAAGGCGCCATCAACAAAGAGATGCGCTTTGCCGCGATTCGAGACAAGGTGAATCAATCCGATGCCACGCTGTCTAAGCAGCTAAGCGCACTGGAAAAAGAGGGGTATGTCAGTCGCTTTCGTGAGTATGGATCCTCACGTGGCAAGGACACGGTATGGGTAATGCTCACAACTAAAGGTAAGGCCGCATTCGATTCGCACCTTGTAGCGCTTAAGACGCTAGCGGGGCAGGAGTAGCGGTATTCGCGTTCCGGTTATTGCGCTGGGAAGCATAGAAAGCGGCTGCGAAAAGTGCGACGGTCAGTATGGTTAGCCAGACGAAGTCATCTACCCAAAACTTTTGGTAGCGCTCCATGGCGTGGACATCGACTTGGTCGCCCCACCACCACTTGGGCGGGACAGTCAGAAGCATGCCTGCCCAGGCAACGAGAACGGTAAGAAGGCTGCCCGCGGCCCATCCCGTAGAAAGCCAGCTCCAGGCGCGGTAAAGAAAGACTGGGATGATGAGCGTGAGCCAGACCCAGTGGTGTGACCAGGAAACGGGGGAGATGAGCAGGAGGGTGAGGGCGGGGACCAACTGGGCGTCGACAAGCAAATGCTCTTCGCACAGGCGCTTAATAAGCCACGCCGCGAATGCAATGACCACGAGGGAGGCGGCGATCCAAGCAATGTTGATAGCCAGACCATTGGCATCCATGGCCTCCGAAGAAGAATACATGCGCTGAATGGCGCCCTTGATAGAACTATTGGACTGGTAATCAGTCCCCACGCCGAAGTCGCCGCCAGAGCCCATATCGAGCAATTTGGAACTGAAGAACTCCACGAATGCGTCCCAGCGGAAGGCTGCGGCAAGGAGGGTGGCCGCAACAGCGGAAAGGAGCGCTGTGGCAATCTGCTTCCACTCCTTGCGCACGAGGAAATAAAGCAGCATGGCCAGCGGGGTTATTTTGATGGCGGCCGCCAGACCGATCAGGATTCCTTGCGGTAGGAAGCGCCGGCGCGGAACGAGGTCGAGGACAACGAGCGTCATGACCACGATGTTGATCTGGGCAAAGCCGTTATTGAGGTCAACCGGCTCAAAGCGCAATACAATTGCCCAAGTAATGGCGGTGACGGGCAGGAGGAACTCTGGCTTTTTCAGCACTGCCTTGAATACAAGGTAGAGGCATAGGAGCACGAGAAGATCAGAGAGGACGACCACGATGTCGCCTGCCATATCGTGGTCAATACCGTCGAAGGCCGTCAAGGGGACCATGACCAACGCGCCAAAGGGTGGATAAATAAAGGGCAATTGAATATCGCCGGCCAGCATGGGTTCGCTGTAGACAGAGCGGTGTTCAAGGAAGGCCTTGACGCCTTCGCGGTAGACCACCATATCGATGGGGAAGTCCGTAATGTGGATATCTTGGACGATCTTCCGAGCGCCAAGAATGAGCCCCAGTAAGGTCAGGGCATAGCGGAATAACGGGGTACGCGCGAATTTCATCGCAGGATATCTTATGCGATTTGCAGGCAAAAGGCGCGCACCCCACCGAAGCACAGCAATTTAGCAGCTATCTCCTGCTAATTCACATAACCGTCAACCACGCGAACCGCGCCGCGGTCAGCTGAGGTTGCCATTGCCGCATATGCACGCAGTGCCTTAGTGATCGGGCGGTTGCGGCTTACTGGGGTCCAAGGGGATTCGCGCTGTTCTTGGGCGGCGCGGCGGCGCTTCAGTACTTCCTCATCCACGTCTAGGGTGAGCTCGCGCTCGTGGATATTAATAGAGATGGTGTCGCCGTTTTCGATGAGCCCGATAAGTCCTTGGTGGGCTGCCTCGGGGGAGATGTGGCCAATGGATAGGCCGGAAGTACCGCCGGAGAAGCGGCCGTCGGTAATCAAGGCACATGCCTTGCCCAAACCGGCGCCCTTGAGGAAGGAAGTCGGGTGGAGCATCTCTTGCATGCCAGGGCCACCGGCCGGGCCTTCATAGCGGATGACCACGACATCGCCCGGCTGAACCTCCTTATTGAGGATGATAGATACCGCTTCCTCCTGGGACTCTACGACTCGTGCAGGGCCGGAGAAGGTCCACAGCTCCTCTTCGACGCCCGCTGCCTTGACGATGGCCCCGTCGGGAGCGAGGTTGCCGCGCAGTACAACGAGGCCACCGTCGGAAGAAAAGGCATGCTCGGCGTCGTGGATGCAGCCATTGGCGGCGTCGGTATCGAGCTCGTCCCAGCGGTTGGATTGGGAGAAGGGCTCCGTGGTGCGCACGCCGCCGGGGGCGGCGTAGTAGAGTTCGCGGGCCTCATCGGTGGCGTGAGGGTTGCGGATATCCCAGTCATCGAGCCACTGTTCGGCGTTGTCATATAGCGCTGTATGTACCTTGAGATTGAGGTGCCCGGCGCGGCGAAGCTCGCCCAAGATGGCGGGAATGCCGCCGGCGCGGTGAACATCTTCAATGTGGTAGGTCCCGTTGGGCGCTACCTTGGACAAACACGGCACGCGGTAGGAGATGTCGTTGATGTCATTCAGGGTGAAATCCACCTCGCCTTCCTGCGCGGCCGCCAAGGTGTGCAGGATGGTATTGGTGGAGCCGCCCATGGCCATGTCTAGGGCCATGGCGTTAGTGAAAGCTTCCTTGGTGGCGATGTTGCGCGGAAGGACCGATTCGTCTTCTTCGCCGTAATAGCGACGGCACATATCGACGATGGTGGTGCCGGCCTTTTCGAATAGGCCGCGGCGGGCCGTGTGGGTGGCCAAGGTGGTACCGTTGCCGGGCAGTGCAAGGCCGAGGGCCTCGGTCAGGCAGTTCATAGAGTTGGCGGTAAACATGCCGGAGCAGGAACCACAGGTGGGGCAGGCAGATGCTTCGACCTGGGTCAGTCCTTCATCCGAGACCTCATCATTGGCGGAGGCCGTAATCGCCGTAATGAGGTCGGTTGGGGCGTGGGCTACGCCATCTACAACGACCGCCTTTCCTGCCTCCATTGGCCCACCGGAGACAAAGATGGTGGGGATATTCAAGCGCAGGGCAGCATTGAGCATGCCGGGGGTGATTTTATCGCAGTTGGAGATGCATACCAGGGCGTCGGCAGTGTGGGCATTGGCCATGTACTCGATGGAATCGGAGATGATTTCGCGGGAGGGAAGCGAGTACAGCATGCCGCTATGGCCCATGGCAATGCCATCATCGACTGCGATGGTGTTGAATTCCTTGGGCACTCCGCCGGCCTCACGTACGGCATCGGCGACAATATCGCCGACGTTTTTGAGGTGCACGTGGCCGGGGACGAATTGGGTATAGGAGTTGGCGATGGCCACGATCGGTTTACCAAAGTCATTTTCCTTGGTGCCGGTTGCGCGCCACAGGGCCCGGGCGCCAGAGGCCTGGCGGCCGACGGTAGTTACTTTTGAGCGCAGCGGGAACATGGTTTAAAGTCACCATTCCTTCAAGGGATGTGGGGGAGAGCGTCGGTGGCGTATTTAGTTTTCGGCCGAGGGCTTGAGCTCGGGGTGGCGCTCAAGGTAGTCCGCATACTCTTCTTTGCTGAGCAGGACTTGCTGGCCGTCGCGGTGGACGATAACCACCTTTTCATCTGCCGCTTCACGGCCCTGGGTAAGGGCGTCCGGGATGCGGCCGCGGGAGCCCTCCGAAAGGCGTGGGAGCGAGTTAAAGGTGATACCGGGCAGGCTGTGCTCCGCGCCGCTTCTCGTACGAGCAAAGGCGCGGGAGCGTTGGAAGCCGATACCGGCAAAATCGTCCCAAGGGATCTGTACCTTTTTCCGGAAAGCATAGGAAATGTCGATCCCGGATTCTGAGACCTTGGTGCGGGATTTTATGACCCACCACAATCCGAGGATGGGGATGATGAACAGCCATGCGAGGTATTTGGGGGCCCACCCAATGCTCAATAGCGCAATGGTGGACAGGATAAGGATGCCCAAGATGTGGTCACGGGATGGCTTGAAAACCTCTGCCTGGGTGGTGGACTGATGAGGTTTATTGTCCTTAGGTGGTGGAGTCATAGTGTGCAAGCCTAATTCACAGGGGTGGGTGAGGGCTAACCTATTTTCAGGTATGTCTCACCATGTGGGAAACCGATCCCAAATGGGGGTAACTGTCATAACCGTAATACCTATCGGTGTATAGTCATGCTCATGATCATTATTCGACTTCAGGTAGTACCAATGCGGCGGTGACCGCGGCGCTCATGACGTCGACGCTTTTCGCCCCCGCAGACACACCAGCCCGCGGGGGCTTTGTTCATATCTAAAGGCGTTAACGATGATGATCACGACCAGTATTAGAGCAATCCAAGGAGCACATTAACCGTGGTTACGACAACTTCGCCCACGCCCGCTTCGGTGGCTGCAGCCTCACGCGCCCACGCTCCGGAGCGGATGAGTGGTGCCCACGCCATTGTCCGCACTCTTGAAGATTTGGGAACCGATCTTGTCTTCGGCATTCCAGGCGGTGCCGTGCTTCCGCTCTACGATGCTTTGCATACCTCGACCAAGCTGCGGCATGTGCTCACCCGTCATGAACAGGGAGCTGGACATGCTGCGGAAGGCTATGCGCAGGCTTCTGGCAAGGTGGGGGTGTGCATTGTCACCTCGGGGCCGGGTGCGACTAACTTGGTGACAGCGCTTGCCGACGCCAACCTGGACTCCGTCCCCATCGTCGCTATCACCGGCCAAGTGGGAAGCAATCTTTTGGGAACCGATGCCTTCCAGGAGGCTGATATCCGTGGCGTGACAATGCCGATCACCAAGCACAACTACATCGTGACGGAGCCTAGCCAGATTCCCGCTGCTATTGCTGCAGCATTCCATTTGGCTTCTACAGGGCGCCCAGGACCGGTCCTAGTGGATATTCCGAAAGACGTTCAAAATGGCCACTTGGACTACTCTTTCCCAACCGAATTCGATTTGCCCGGATATAAGCCAACGACCAAGCCACACCACCGTCAAATCGCGCAAGCGGTTGAACTCATCGCGCAAGCAGAAAAGCCGGTTATTTATGCCGGAGGTGGTGTCATCAAGGCAGAGGCGGCACGGGAGCTGCGTGCATTTGCGGAATGTACCGGAATTCCAGTCGTGACCACACTCACGGCCTTGGGGTCCTTTCCAGAGTCTCATCCGCTGCATATGGGCATGCCGGGCATGCACGGCACCGTTCCGGCGGTCGCGGCGATGCAGCGTGCGGATCTGCTCATTGCCATCGGCGCGCGCTTCGATGATCGAGTAACTGGGGATATCTCAACCTTTGCCCCTGAGGCCCAGGTGATTCATGCGGATATCGATCCTGCTGAAATCGGCAAAATCCGTGAGGTGGACGTGCCTATCGTGGGTGATGCGCAAAAGGTACTAGCGGGACTTTTAAAGGAATACCGTAAAAACTCCTCTCTGGATCTGCCGCAGACAGGTCCATGGCGGGACTACCTTGACGGACTCAAAGAGCGGTTTCCCCGTGGTTATGTTCCCACTCCGGATGGGCAGCTAAATCCTCAATTTGTCTTGGAGAAGCTCAGTGAAACCGTAGGCCCCGAGGCAATTTATTGTGCCGGAGTGGGGCAGCACCAGATGTGGTCGGCACAGTTTATTGACTTTGAACAGCCGCGTTCCTGGATTAACTCCGGCGGAGCTGGAACCATGGGCTACGCGGTACCAGCAGCCCTTGGCGCCAAAGCAGCATGCCCAGATAAAGAGGTATGGGCGATTGACGGTGATGGCTGCTTCCAGATGACCAACCAGGAGCTAACCACCGCAGCTTTGGAGGGCTTTCCATTCAAGGTTGCCGTTATTAATAACGGCAACCTAGGCATGGTCCGCCAGTGGCAAACCCTGTTCTTTAATGAGAACTACTCCCATACCAAGCTGCGAGAGCGCGATGTCTATACCCCGGACTTTGTCCGCTTGGCAGAAGCATTGGGGTGTGAAGCCATCCGGGTCACCTGCGAGGAAGAAGTGGTGCCAGCGATTGAACGGGCCCGTGCAATCAATGACCGCCCTGTGGTTATTGACTTCATCGTTGGAGAAGATGCCCAGGTGTGGCCGATGATTGGCGGTGGGGCGTCTAACGAAGAGATTCAATACGCCCGCGGTTTGCGCCCGCTATTCGATGAAACTGAATCGGCAGCAGAAAGTCCTGCCGATATCGACGAGACCATCCAGGAGGTATAGGCATGGCACCCACTGACGTTTCCCGGCATACCTTGTCGGTCCTGGTGGAAGACGTAGAGGGAATCCTGTCGCGGGTGACCGGAATGTTTTCGCGGCGCGGTTATAGCATCATTTCCCTGGTTTCCGCCCAAACGGAAAATCCGGGTATCAACCGGCTGACTATCGTGGTTGATGCATCCGAGACAATTATGGAACAGGTAACTAAGCAGCTCAATAAAATTGTTCCGGTCATCAAGATAGTTGACCTTGAGGCTGACGCAACCGTGGCGCGAGCTCTGATGATGGTCAAGGTGGCTGCAAATAATACCAACCGGCCCCAGGTTGTCGATGCCGTCAATATCTTCCGCGCTCGCGTGGTAGATGTGGCGCAAGAATCCGTGGTGGTAGAGGCTACTGGTACCCCGGGAAAGCTGGCGGCGCTACTGGATGTATTAGAACCTTTTGGTGTACTCGAGCTGGTGCAGTCGGGTGACGTGGCCTTAGGGCGTGGGCCCAAAGCATTAGCTCCACCCCGAAATTAATGTCTCACTAGGTGGGCATTAAATCCCACACGCTGATACAATAGTGGGTGGGACGTTGATTCATTGAACTTTTAATCACTACAGAATTGAGGATTAGGACATGGCAATTGAGACCTTTTATGACGATGATGCGGATCTGTCCATCATTCAAAACCGCAAGGTAGCCGTCATCGGCTACGGTTCCCAAGGTCATGCACACTCGCAAAACCTGCGTGACTCCGGCGTTGAGGTTGTTATCGGCCTGCGCGAGGGTTCCAAGTCGGCGGACAAGGCTGAGGAAGCAGGCTTTGAGGTTAAGACCGTGGCAGAGGCTGCTAAGTGGGCAGACGTCATTATGCTGCTGGCGCCAGATACCTCTCAGAAGCAGATCTTTGAAGAGGAAATCGCCCCTAACCTGGAAGATGGCAATGCACTGCTGTTTGGTCACGGTTTGAATATTCACTTCAAGCTGATTGAGCCGCAGGCCAATGTCACCGTCGGAATGGTTGCTCCTAAGGGACCTGGTCACTTGGTTCGCCGACAGTTTGTAGATGGCAAGGGAGTTCCGTGCCTCATCGCTACTGAGCAGGATCCGAAGGGTGAAGGACATGATTTGACCTTGTCCTATGCCGCAGCCATCGGTGGCGCGCGTGCCGGCGTTATCCCGACCACCTTCGAGGCAGAGACGGTTACTGACCTCTTCGGTGAGCAGGCTGTCTTGTGTGGCGGTGTGGAATACCTGATTCGTACCGGCTTTGAGGTTCTGACTGAGGCTGGCTACGAGCCAGAAATGGCCTACTTTGAGGTTCTGCACGAGATGAAGCTGATTGTGGACCTGATGTTTGAAGGTGGCGTTGCCAATATGAACTACTCGGTATCTGATACCGCAGAGTTTGGCGGCTACATTTCCGGTCCCCGCGTTATCAATGCCGATACCAAGCAGCGCATGAAAGACATCTTGTCTGATATTCAGGATGGCACCTTCACCAAGCGCCTGCTGGCCAATATTGAGGGCGGCAACAAGGAATTGGAGGACCTGCGCGAGGAATTTGCACAGCACGAAATTGAAAAGACCGGCGCTAAGCTGCGCGATTTGATGAGCTGGGTAAAGAATCCACTGGATGCTACGGCCTAGCACATAAGGCCGCGCGAATAGCGCCAAACCCACGGTGAATTAGGGGTGTTCACCGTGGGTTTTCCTGAATTTTCGGCAGGAAAGAATTAATCCTTGGGGGTAGGATGTCGGGCATGGGCTTTACGACGCCAAGTTATGATCTCAAAGACCTTTTTGCACGGATTAATCGCGGGGACATCCAGCTACCTGATTTCCAACGCAGCTATGCTTGGGATGAAGATCGCATCCGTTCACTCATTGTTTCTGTGCTGCGCGGCTATCCCATCGGGGCGCTTATGGCACTTGATACTCGAAACGAAAAGATGCGCTTTCGCCCCCGTGCCCTCGCCGGCGCGCCGGATACCGGCGTTGACCCCGGCTTGCTCCTTTTAGATGGACAGCAGCGTTTGACCACGCTGTATCACTGCTTCAACGGCGAGGGCTTTGTAGACACAACTGACTTCCGCAAGAAGAAAGTTCATCGCCGTTTCTTCATTGATATTCGAGCTGCCGTGCGGGGCGAGATTATGCCGGATGACGCCATCTTTGCAGTCGATCACAAAGGAAAAATTCGATCGCACTTCGCACCGACGATTGAGGGGGACATTCTTTCGCGGGAAGACGCCCTAGAGAATATGTGCATTCCTGTTGCTTCACTATTGAGTGAAGTTGGCGTTGGCATGCTCTTTGAGCTTGCAGCGACCAAACAGGAATACAGCGCGGAGCTAGCAGCGTTTAATAACCGCATCGTTAGGCCATTGTCCGGCTATGACCTGCCGATGATTCGGCTTTCCCGAGAAACAGAGCGAGCCGGCATCGGGTCGATTTTCGCGCAGGCAAATTCGGCAGGCCTGCAAATGGACGTATTCGATTTACTCACCGCAGTATTTGCTTCCGAGGATCCCACGTTCCACCTGGCCACTGATTGGCAAGAAGTGGAAAAGGATCTGCGTAAGTCCCCAGCTTTGGACGGAATTGGGCGCACAGAATTTCTTTCTGCAGTATCGCTTTTAGTCTCCGGAGAAAAGGGCCGTGCTGGTGGGCAGCGCGAGGACATCTTAAAGCTGTCCCTAACGGAGTATAAGGCGGCGGCCAATGATTTACGCATTACTTTCCGTGAGGTATCTGAGTTTTTGGCGGAACGATGCATCCTTAATACGGATCAGGTTCCGTTTAATGAACAGATTGTTCCTCTAGCCGTCATCATTGCCCGCCTGGCTAAACGCGGGGGAGCGCTGTCTACCCAGCAATCGTGGGACCGCATGAACCAATGGTTCTGGTGCGGCGTCTTCGGCGAGCTTTATGGCTCGTCTGCAGTGCAGCTGCGCGCCGCTCGCGACGTGGATGAGGTCACCGAGTGGGTAGCGGGCGCAACGGATGAGGCCCCGAAGACTGTCACCGATGCCACCTTCCGGGAATCCCGTTTGCTCTCTGTAGATGATAAGGACGGTGTTTGGCATGGTCTCTATGCCCTCCTTATGGCGCGCGGCGCAAAGGATTGGCGCACAGGAAAGGCGTTTAATAGGCGCACATTTGAAGAGCTTAAGCCGGGCTTTTTCCCGGTGTTCCCGCTGAATTGGTGCAAGCGCCACGGAGTGGACCCCGTTTTGGCGGAGTCCGTGATGAACTACACCCCAATGGGCAAGCGAACTGAGGTAGTACTCGATGGCTTCGCTCCCGATCGCTACCTGCCGCGCGTTCAGTCCAAGTCCATCATGGAAGACAGGCAATTTGATGAGGTACTAGCGTCCCACGATATGAATTTGAATTACCTGCGGGCGTCACAGCCGCGAGAATTCCTAGCAGACCGTCGTCAACGGTTCCTTGACATCGTGGAATATGCTTTAGGTAAACCTGTCATCCGTGATGTGGATGAAGCAAACCTGTTTGGTGGAGAGGAAGGCCCGCAAGCTTTTGATCGCTAATTCTGTGCGCCTGACTGCCACAGTGCTTGTCGCATCGCTCGCATTAGCTGCCTGTGGCACACCAGTTACTGAGACCAAACTGGTCAGGCGGGGATTGTCTGATTTGGATGAGTCAGAAATTGACCTCAATAAGGCCAAAGCGGAGAACCAAAACCGGCTGATTGACCCGAAATTTGACGGCAGGTTTGTCATCGTCAATGACCCCATAGGCATCGAGGCTAGCCGCCTATTTTTTGAAGATTCCGATTCGCTCGTCCTCTTTACCGCGGATGATAAATCTATTCTGCGCGCAGCAACGTTGGCGGTAAACCAGCATTTGCCTGCGGTGCAGTATGACGACGCTAGGCGTTTGGAAATCCATAAGCTACTCACGGACCTGGGAGTACGACGCTTGGTGATTGTCGGCGATGTGCCGTGGACACAAACATCTGGGGACTTTGAGGTGATCAAGGATCCAGGTACGCACAAAGCGCTGGGAGAGTTTACAGCATTCCAATACGGCTCCAAGGTGGTAGCTTCCCCCGAGCAAATGGTCAAAGATATTGCGCGATTGGACAAGACTCCCCAAGTGGAGCTGCGGCCCGCATGGGTGCCGTATGAAGGCGAACCTGAGGCTGATGGGAAAAAGAAGAAACCTGTCCCAGCACAGTCCCGCAGGGATGCCCAGATGGCGCCGAATATCATCGCGACAAAAGACAGTCCCATCGCGAACGTCATTACGGCGGCAGCCTATGGCGGCAAGGTGTTGGTGGTGCCGACTGTTGATCCATTGGAGGATAAGCACAGCATGGCCGCTGTTGCAGGCCTTGCAGACGGTGCTTTAGTAGCCCTTGGACCGGAATTCGGTCGAGTGAAAGAATTTAAGGCAAAAATCAAGCAGGGCACTCCTTCCTGAACTACACTTCCTTGACACGCGGGAATTCCGCGTGCACCGCATCACACTTAAGCGAAGGAAGATATGTCGAAGCCGGTAGTCCTTATTGCCGATAAATTAGCTCAATCCACAGTTACGGCCTTGGGGGATTCAGTTGAGGTTCGTTGGGTCGACGGTCCAAATCGTGCGGAGTTGCTCGCCGCAGTTCCGGATGCAGAGGCTTTGCTGGTGCGTTCTGCAACTACTGTTGATGCAGAGGTTTTAGAAGCAGCTCCAAAGCTAAAAATTGTGGGCCGTGCAGGAGTAGGCCTAGATAACGTTGATATTCCGGCGGCAACGGAAAAGGGCGTCATGGTGGTAAATGCACCTACGTCTAATATTCACTCGGCGTGCGAACAGGCCATTGCGTTGCTCTTGGCGACGGCGCGCCAGGTACCAGCAGCCGACCAGTCGCTGCGCGAGGGGGAATGGAAGCGTTCTTCTTTCAAGGGCGTGGAGGTATATGGAAAGACCATCGGTATTGTTGGTTTTGGACACATTGGTCAGCTCTTCGCACAGCGTCTGAAGTCTTTTGAAACGACCATCATTGCCCACGACCCCTATGCCAACCCGGCTCGTGCGGCGGCACTGGGCGTGGAACTGGTCGAATTGGAAGAGCTTATTTCTCGTTCTGATTTTGTGACCATTCACCTTCCGAAGACCCCAGAGACTGCCGGAATGTTTGATAAAGAGCTCTTGGCTAAGGCGAAGAAGGGGCAGATTCTCATTAATGCGGCTCGCGGCGGTTTGGTGGATGAGGGGGCCTTGGCTGAGTCTATCGAACAGGGGCATCACCGAGGTGCGGGATTCGATGTTTTTGGTACGGAACCATGCACTGATTCTCCGCTCTTTAAGCTGCCGCAGGTCACCGTTTCCCCACACTTGGGAGCCTCCACTGTAGAGGCCCAGGACCGAGCAGGAACCGATGTGGCGGCTTCGGTGCTCAAAGCTCTCGCCGGTGAGTTTGTCCCAGATGCGGTAAACGTCTCCGGTGGTGCTGTAGGAGAAGAAGTTGCTGGCTGGCTGGATCTCGCACGCAAGCTAGGACTTACAGCTGGGCGTCTGTTGGGGCAGGCACCCGTCGCTGTGGAGGTAGAAGTCTGCGGCGAGTTGTCCACCGAAGACGTAGAAGTACTAGGTCTATCTGCCGTGCGGGGTCTGTTTAGTGGCGTGACATCGGAACCGGTGACATTTGTCAATGCTATGCAGATTGCGCAGAGCCGTGGGGTAGAGGTGGAGGTATCTACCAACGCGGAATCCAAGGGGCACCGCTCCTCCTTGCAGGTGAAGGTTATCGGGGCTGATGGAGAAACTTCCTCGCTGACCGGTGCGCTTATTGGTATCGATGGAACCGAAAAGTTTATTCGTATTAACGGTCGTGGCGTCGATATGCGCGCTACTGGTCGCAATCTTTTCTTCCGCTATGCAGATGCTCCGGGCGCGTTGGGAACGGTGGGCACCAAGCTAGGTGCTGCTGGAATTAATATCGTGGCGGCGGCGCTTACTCACGCTAAGCAAGAGTCTGACGCTGTCCTTATTTTGCGCGTGGATACCGAGGTGCCGGAGTCGGTCATTGCTGAGATTAATGCGGCATTGGGTGCAGAGTGCGAACAGTTAGATATGGACGCATAAAGCTGCTGGTGCAGAATCCGTGGAGCATATCCCGCGTAGTGTCAGGTAACTTCCTGCGCTGCGCGGGTCCTTTTTGATAGAGTTGGTTAAATCCACTCTATGAGAAGGGAATCCTACATAATGAAACTTGCGGTAATTGGTGGGGATGGTATTGGGCCCGAGGTGACGACTGAGGCTCTCAAGGTGCTGCATGCCGTTCGCTCCGATATTGACACCACCGAGTATGACCTCGGTGCCCGGCGCTACCTACGCAACGGGGAGCTTCTCACGGATGCGGATTTAGCTAGTCTCCGCGAACACGATGCCATCTTATTGGGGGCTATTGGTGCCCCGGGTAAAGTGCCTCCTGGCGTATTGGAGCGAGGGCTATTGCTCAAGATGCGATTTGCGCTGGATCATTACGTAAACCTCCGTCCTTCCAAGCTGTATCCCACTGCTTCTTCGCCGTTGGCCGATCCTGGAGACATTGATTTTGTGGTGGTGCGCGAGGGCACCGAGGGGCTGTACTGCGGAAACGGTGGTACCTTGCGCGAGGGCACTGAGCATGAGGTGGCTAGTGAGGTATCACAAAACACCCGCTTTGGCGTGGAGCGCGTAGTGCGCGATGCCTTTGCGCGGGCTGAGCAGCGTCGCAAGCACCTGACCTTGGTGCACAAAACCAATGTATTGGTCAATGCGGGTGGGCTGTGGCAGCGCACTGTCGATGACATCGCCGCTGAGTTTCCAGAGGTTCAGGTGGATTACCAACATATTGATGCTGCGACCATTTATATGGTTACGGATCCGGCGCGATATGACGTAATAGTCACCGATAACCTTTTTGGAGACATTCTTACCGATCTTGCCGGTGCCGTAGTGGGTGGCATTGGCCTTGCTGCCTCCGGAAATATTGATGCTTCAGGAGCGAATCCCTCGATGTTCGAGCCGGTCCATGGTTCTGCGCCGGATATCGCTGGGAAGGGAATTGCGGATCCGACGGCTGCTATTTTGTCGGCGGCCATGCTCCTTAGACACGTAGGCGATGAAGCCAATGCGCAACGGATAGAGGATGCGGTGGCGCAAGACGTTGCCCAACGCGGCGATGGGCCGGTGAATACCACTGACGTCGGCGACCGAATTTCGCGCGCCCTAGCTACATAGGAGCAAACCTGCCCTGCACGATGCGCTTGCCGACGCCCCCGGATCTGAACGGTTGCTTTCATCCCCTCTTCCAGGGGCTTGCAATGGCGTTTGAAAGAACACCGCAATTTACTCAAATTAACTAATTAACACCGTAACCTTTGCACACATGTAAAGGGAGCGATTGAGTAGGATTACCGCTATGCGTTTAGGACGAATTGCACACCCAGAAGGAATCTGTTTCGCCATTATCGATGGGCCGAAAGACGCCCCGATGCAAGAGCTAGTAGCAAAAGAAATTGCTGGCACGCCTTTCACTCCGCCGGAGCCAACCGGGCGCGAGTGGAAGCTTAACGAGGTTCGCCTCTTGGCGCCGACCCTGCCTACCAAGGTTGTGGCGCTGGGCCGCAACTATGCGGACCACGTTGCGGAAGTCTTCAAGAAATCTGCCGATAGCTTGCCGCCCACCATCTTCATTAAGCCGTCCACCGCGGTCATCGGCCCGGATGCCGCGATCAAGATCCCAGACTATGCCACCAATGTAGAGTTTGAGGGCGAGCTTGCCGTAGTCATTTCCAAACCGTCGAAGAATATCAAGGCCGAGAACTGGCAAGACCACGTACTGGGCTACACCATTTGCAATGATGTTTCCTCCCGTGACCTGCAGTTCAAGGACGGACAATGGGCTCGTGCCAAGGGGATCGATACTTTCTGTCCGCTCGGCCCATGGATTGAGACGGATCTGGATAGCTTGAATCTGGATGACCAGAAGATTAATGCCTACCTGACGCACGAGGGCTCTCGTGAACAAAAGCAGGATTCCAATACGGACCAGATGATTGTGAAGATGGGCGGCATATTGGAAGAGATTTCCGCCGCCTATACCTTGCTTCCCGGCGATGTCATTACTACTGGTTCACCGGCCGGCACCGCTCCGATGGTCCCGGGGGATACCATCGAAATCGAGATCCCAGGCCTGGGAACCCTACGCAATTCCATCGACCGTGCATAACTCCCACCAGAGCGAGCATCGCCCCTACGTTCCCACTCCCGCGGAAATGGAGGAGCGGTACCGCAGCACTGATCGCG
Source organism: Corynebacterium nasorum (assembly GCF_030229765.1). Lineage (NCBI taxonomy): Bacteria > Bacillati > Actinomycetota > Actinomycetes > Mycobacteriales > Corynebacteriaceae > Corynebacterium > Corynebacterium nasorum. The sequence goes on from NZ_JASPGY010000005.1 coordinate 107,273, forward strand.
TGTGGTCAGGAAAGCCGAACTCCACCCTTGTCGATTATGCTGCGGAGCTTGCGCCTGGCTCTGCCCTGGACATTGGCTGCGGAGAAGGCGCGGACGCGCTCTGGCTTAAAACCACGGCTAGGATGTGTTGGGCATTGACTTCGCCCCGACGGCCGTAGCCCGCACTCGCGCCCTCGGCGTTGCCGCACAGGTTGCTATGTTTAGTGGCTTTAGCCATGAGCCCTTTGACTTGGTAAGCGTCCACTACGGTGGGATACGCGCAACGTCGGAAGAGGTCGAAAAGCTTGAGCACTTGGTAGCTCCAGGGGGAACACTGCTTTTTGTTCACCACGATATGGAGTCCACAGAACTGGCGATGCCGGAATGGTTGCCGCACAACCTGCGCGAATTGGAAACTGTCACCCTAGCCCGCCGGGAGCGCCACTTGGCTGAAAGTGCAGGTGCGCACCACCGCACCGACGTCGTGCTCGTCGCCAAGCGCGTGGGCTAGAGGCTTAGCGCCTTCAAAATGGTGCGCAGCTTAGCGGTGGTTTCTTCCAACTCCGCTTGGGCATCAGAATCGCCGACGATGCCTCCACCAGCCCAAGCGCGTGCGGAGAGTCCATCGCCGGCAACCTCTGCGCAGCGAATGGCTACCATATATTCGCCGTCACCTGAACTATCGCACCAGCCGACCGCGCCGGCATAGAAACCACGGTCAGTCTCCGCAGTCTCAATAAGGGCTTGGGCGGCTTCGGCCGGGGTGCCACAGATAGCCGGTGTGGGATGGACCGCTAGGGCAAGCTCGAGCGCAGTCAAGTCTTTATCCTTGAGCGTTCCGGAAATCGGCGTGCCAAGGTGCCACATTTCATTTGTGCTTATCAGTTGTGGGACGTCCGGAATATCTAGTCGCTCGCACAATGGGGTGAGCGCCCGGCGCAGGTGGTCGACCACAAAAGCGTGTTCGTGGAGATCCTTGGAAGAATGCAAGAGGTCCTGTCCTGCGAGGTGATCCTCGGCCGCCAAGGCGCGGCGCGGAGACGAACCCGCCAAGGGAAAGGCTGACACAGTCAAGCCTTGGCGCTTGACTAGAACCTCCGGGGAGGAGCCGACAAGCATCGCGCCCGGCCTTCCAGCGGGAGAGAGATCAGCAATGAACCCGTCACGGTTGGCGGAGAGATCGATAAGGCGCGCCGCCACGAGGCGCGGATCGATGGCTTCAGGGAATTCGATGTCTACCGCGCGGGCTAGAACTACCTTTTCTAGTTTGGAGGTTTCAATCGTGCCGATGGCTGCCTCCACGCGGCGAAGGTGTTCCTCAGGTTCTGGATCGAAGCCAACTACGCGGGAGCTTAAACTCTGGTTGCGATAATAAGCGTGCGGTTCCAGCGGGCCCTCTTCGCGGATGATGGCCTCCGGTACGGTTAGTGCCGCGGGGGTGTCCGAATCGAAGGGGATCGCACCGACGACCATCTCTACATCCTTGCTGCGGAGAGCGGAAATTGCCGCATCGGCGTCATTAAAAGTGTGGCGCGCCCCTTGGGTACGGACAGACCCCGTTGCCCGTGAGAGCAAAAAATCGGGGGCGGTGCTTGGTCTGTCTTCGTGCATGAAAATATAGCTTAATGCCTTGGGCTTTTCTTACAGAATTGAGTGTGCACTGGGCGTGTAAACAGTGTCTCTAGTGAAAAATGTGGTTAGTTTTAACCTTGTGGCTAATGTTACTAATTTTCTTCGCTATTTCCTTTACCTGATTGTTGTTGGTGTGCTGGCTTGCGGGGCGCTGCTGAGCGTGTCTCCTGCCCACGCGCAAGAAGCGCCTGCACCTGCACCTGCACCTGCACCGGGGCCGGCACCCGAAAACGCGAAGCCGGTTATTCCGCAGCCAGATGGATCCCACCTCGTTCCAGAAGGCGTGAAAGAATCCACCCCGGCACCAGCAGATAAAGGTGCTGACCAAAACAACCCGGCACCTGCTCCTGAGGGATCATCGCTTCCGGAGCCGGCACCGCGGCCAGCGATGGTAGATACCAGCATCAACCCCCACCCGCCATTTAAGCCGGGCTCTATACAGTCGCTCACTATGGAGCACGAGGGAAAGACCCGCAGGTATCTATTGCGCATTCCCAATAACTATTCGCCGGAAAAGGCTGCGCCTGTTCTTTTCGGCTTCGGTGGATGGGGAGATTCCCCGGAAAACTATTCCAGCTACGCACGTATGCAGACTACTGAAGCTAATAATGAGGCAATCATCGTCTACCCGGAGGGTTTTGAGCGTGCTTGGGAGGCAGCACCTTATGCCAAGACGCACGATGGTGAGGACATCCGCTTCATCAAACGCATTCTTGACTCTGTGGACAAGGACTACCACGTTGACCGCAACCGCGTCTATGCCATGGGTATGTCCAATGGTGGCGGCTTTACCTCAGTGCTGGGCTGCCACGCGCAGGACACCTTTGCCGCTGTAGCCATGGTCTCGGGTGCTTTTTATAACCCGGTGGAGGTTAACTGTGCCGATGCGCCGATGAATACCCTCATCATGCATGGCGTCAATGACAAGATGATGACCTATGAAGGCGGTGACCGGCACGAGGCTGGCTACTTACCGGTGCGCACGGTGCTTGGCGGCTACCTGAAACGCAATCGATGCGACATGACCTTCCAGGCGACTCCAGAGGCTGGCGGTTCCGAACGCCTGAACTTCAATGGTTGCCAGAAGGACGTACAGCTGGTCAAGGTTCCGCAGGACCACACCTGGTTCTGGCAGCCAGATACTCCAAAGGTGGTCTGGGACTTCCTCTCGTCCAAGACCAGGGTATAAAAACAGCGGCTCTTAGCCACGGATGAGGCCCAGAGGAGAGATCCTCTGGGCCTCGTTCTATGGTTGGCCGATAACTAGCACTGCGCTAGTCGACGCGCGGCAAGTGGGCCGTGGCATCATCGGCCGGCTGCTGCGCTGGGGCCTTCTTCTTGCGGAAGAACCGGACATAGACCAGCAGGCCGATTCCGAGCACCAGAGCGAATGCGCCTAGTCCGGCTAAAAGGCCCGCCCAGAAGCTGCTTTTAGCCAGGGTGGCGGTATACGCAGCGGCATTAGTCAGTACATTTCCAGTGTTTTTGCCTTCCGCAGCGCCGGCATCCGGCACCCTCTCTGCACCAGCGGTGCCTGCGGCCTTGCCCTTGGTACGCTTTGCGGACTTTGCGTCCCGAGAGCCGGTGGACTTTTTGGCCGTCGAGTGGGAAGAACCGCTGGTGGAAGCAGAACGGTGTGAGCCCGTGCCAGCGCCTCCGCTTTTTCCGGATTTCGCAGTGGAGGCAGAATCATTGACACGGCTAGCCGAATGGTGGGTCGTAGCCCCAGAACCAGCACCAGACTTTCGCGTAGTACCAGAGGCGTGAGCCGAACCCGTGGACGGCGTCTTATGTGGCGCTCCATCCTTCCCAGCGTCTTTTTCCTTGGTGCGGGAGGGCTGCTGGCGCTTGCCCGCGCTGTCCTCGTCAGAACCCTTCTTGTCTTCTTGTGGCTTGCCACCTTCTAGGAATTTCTGGCCCTCCTGCAGGGTATTGTCGAGTTCTTTGTCTAGCCCGGCGATGGCTTTGTCTACGTCTTTGATGTCTTTTTCCAGTTGCTTGGGGCGGCTATTTGAGTCGCCACCGTTGCCGGTAGCAGCGTCCGCATCGGTATAGTCCACGCCGCATAGATCTTTCGCATCTGCCTGCTCGCCGACGAGGAAGCCAGCATGGAGGTGATGGCGGGAGCCGTCGGGAAGCTCGAAGGTAAAGCTCACCGCGTAAGTACCCGGCTCGGTAAAGGCAAAGGCCGGGTGGGAATGGGAGTTGCCGGGGTAGTCCCAGGCAGAGCCATCGGCAGTGTCCATAAGCACCTTGGGGTCACCAAGATTCACCTGGTAGGCCAGGATGCGGCCATCTTCGGGGCCCTGTGCGATAGCCATGCTCAAGTTAGCGGTATCTCCAGTGGCGAGGAGATCCTGAGACAGCTCTTGGGTATTAAAACCTAGCCAAGGAGCATCGGGGTCTTGCGTTTGCGGCAGAATCCAACCTTCATCGGGCAGGGAAGAATCACCGAGCTCCGATAGCGGTTGTTTAAGGTCATCAGATACCTCAATGGCAAAGGACTCAGAGTCATGCTTGATGCCCTTGTCATCATCTTTCACCGTGAAGCTGAGATCACCGGAATCGCCGCTGAGCGCCATGTCCTGGTGGCCCTTGGTGATGAGGTCGAAGTCGCTGGAAGAGCATTCCTCGGTGGATTCTTCGGCATATGCGGTGGCGGGCTCGAAGGGTTCTACTCCCGCTCCCGGAAGGGCGCCGAGGCTAATAAGTCCGGCGGCGCCAAGGGCCACCGCGGTGCGGCAGACAGGTTTCATGAGGAGACGGATTCCTTTCGTGGGGTGGGGTGTGGGGCGTCGGAAAGCGAGGCACCTGCGTGCTTGCGGGCGCCGAGCAGTGGGTGGATGGCCCAAACGCCCAAGAAAATTATGGTAAGGGTGAGCACGATGGTGGCGCCGGCTGGCAGGTCAATGGCCCATGCTAGGTAGATACCGAGGAAGCTAGATAGCGCGCCAATGAGGGCGGATAGCCACATCATGGTCGTGAGGTTTGCGCTAAGTAGGCGTGCCGTCGCGGCCGGAGTGATAAGCAGTGCGAGGACCAAGATATTGCCGATCGTGCTTACGGAAATGACCACTGCGGCCGTGACGCACAGGTACAAAATGATATCCAGCACAAAGACGGGCAAGCCCATCGCGCGAGCGGTTTCCCGGTCCAAGCACGTGGCGTTGAGCTGGGGGCCAAAGGCTATAACGATGGCGATAACCACGGCACATACGCAGGCCGCGATGATGATATCGGTGCGGGATACGCCGGTGAGTGAGCCGAAGAGGAAGCTTGTCAACGAGGCACTATAGCCATCGGTGCGCGAGATGATCACCATGCCCAAGGCGAAGGCCGCGGCGAAGAAGATACCGATGATGGAATCCGCTCGTACGTGGCGACGCTGCGAAAAGGCGGCGATGAGCAAGGCCACAACCGCACCGGCGACTGCGCCACCCACGAGCACCGAGGCTTGCAGGGCGAAGGCAATGGCTAGGCCAGGAAATACCGCGTGGGAGACGGCATCGCCAATAAAGGCCATGCCGCGCAGCACGACATAGCAGCCGATGACGCCGCACACGATGGCCGCCAGCAAGGAGATGCCTACCGCGCGAGCGAGGAAGTCAAGGTGGGGATTAACCAGGTCGCGCAGGAAATCGAGGAAGGAAATTTCTATCATGCGGAGACTCCAATGGAAGAAAGCAAAGGCGAACCGGCACGCACGCCAAAGGTGTGCGTCCACGGATCCGTCTGGCGAAGAAGGCGCGAAGCGGAATCATCGGCTACCACGGTGCCGTTAAAAAGAATGAGGCGGTGGCAGGAATGTGCGGCTTCAGAAAGGTTATGAGTGGACATAATGATGGAGGTGCCGCGGTGGGAAAGCTCTTCAAAAAGCTCGAGGAGTGATTCGGTATTGGGCGCATCTAGCCCGGTAAAGGGCTCATCGAGCAGCAGCACGTGTGGTTGTGTGGCGAGTGCCCGGGCGATGAGCACGCGCTGGCGTTGACCACCGGAGAGTTCTTCGATGGGGCGGGTAGAAAACTCTTCCATGTGAACCAAACGAAGCGCCTCTGCCGCCGCGGCGTGGTCCGTGGCGCGCGGTCGCTTGAGCCAGCCGATAAGGCCGGTGCGGCCGCTGAGAACGGTGCGATAGACATTGATGGGAAAGCCCCATTCCACCTCGTGGCGCTGGGGAACATACCCCACAGTGCCGGAGATGCTGCGAGTTCCGGAGGAAGGAATGAGCCCTAAAATCGCGCGCATGAGGGTGGTCTTACCAGCACCATTGGGCCCGAGGAGCCCGATGAATTCGCCCGGGCAGACAGTGAGGTTGGCATCGGTGATGACGCTGCGGTGCGAGAGCGAGACGTTGAGATCAGCAACGGAAATAAGCGGTTTAGCCACGGTTATCGCCCCGCTTGGCTGAACGCAGGGCGAGTCCCAGGGCCAGTAGCAGTACTACGGCGCCGACACCGGCGAGGACAAAGACCCAGGTGGGAATAGAGGAGCCCGCGGTCTGGGCATCGTCTGGATTCCAGGTGGTGTCCTGGGCCGCTTGGACGTCGGCATCATCGCCCACGGCGAAGGTGAGTACGCCATCGGTGCTGAAATCGGCACCGTCCTTGGTCTTGCCCTTTACCCTGATGCCTACCTGATGGGTGCCTGGCTCCGTAAACGTCCAGTTGGCGTGGGTGTGGGTATTGAGGTCTACCCAGAAGTCCTCGTCGCTCTTCTGCGCGGTGGACCACAAGAGCTGTGGCGCTTCGAAGCCGCCGTTTTGCAGGAAGAGGGAGAAATCGCCTGGCCCGGAATGGCCGAGAAATTCCATGGTGACTCCACGATCGGCGGCGTCGACAAGTGAGGGCGCCTGGGTATTCCACCCCAGCCAGGGAACACCGACTTGTTCGGTTTGGGGAACTACCCAGACCTTATCGCCGGATTCAGCGCCAACGAAGCCAAAGTCATCTGTATCGGGAAGGGTTTGTTGTGCCTTATCGCCCACGGAAAACACGAGGTCATCCAGGTGACGCCAGACTGGCTTATCGCCGGCATCATCGCGGGCCATAAGCTCAGAATCCGTGCCATCAAGCAGGGCACCAACGTCTACGTGACCGGTATCGATGACCTTTTCCTGGCCTTGTGGGGCAACGTGTTCATCGGCACCGACTACCTGGGCGAGGTCGCCCGCCCAAGCAGGACTGGTAGAAAATGCCAGGCCTGCAGTAAGGACGCAGGCGGCGGTGCGGGTGGCGGTACGAGTAGCGAATTTAAGCATTTTTATCTCCATCGGTGGGGGTGGGGGTGAGGCAGCGCTGAAGGGAATCAGCGTTAAATTTCATAAGTTCGATGTAGGAGCTGACGGTGTCATCGAACGTGTCGCCGTAGATGGGGCACAGCTCCACGCCTTGCTCCGCGGCAGCCTGCTTCAATGTCTCGGCGCTTGCCTGCTGCACGGGTTCTACAAACACCGCTGGCAGATGTAGGTTCTCCAGCGTGCGGCGCAAGGAAATGACTTCGCGTGGGGAAGGCTCGATGGCCGGATTGGGAGTGACGAAGCCGGCCACCGACATGTCATATCCTTGCTCCAGATAGGCGTAGCCGTGGTGGGTCGTCACGAGGTGCCGGTTTTCTTTAGGGATAGAAGAAATGGCGCGGTCAACATAGGTATCCGTATTCCGCAAGCGCTGGGTGTAGGCCTCCGCCCGTTGGCGGTAGGACGCCCCGTGGGAAGGATCTGCTTGCGCCATTTCCTCGGCAATGACATCGACGTAGGCGATGGCGTTGTCCACGTTGTGCCATAGGTGCGGGTCCACCTCGCCGTGGATGTGCTTACCTAGGACCGCCTGCGGCAATAGGTAGGTATCCGCGCCCGGCCTGCCCAGGAAGCGGTAGGCAGGATCAGGCGGAATGGGCTGCAGCACTGAAGAGGGGATGGACACCACGGTGGTGGCAGGGTCGAAACGCTTGTCCTGATCGCGCAAGTCAATGCTGTGCTTGGCTAGGTCACCTGCAATATCCAGGTGTCCGGAATCTATCACTTGCATGCCTTTAGGTGGGTTTACTCCCACGGCCACAGTGAGGTGTTGGACGTCGGTGCCCTCTGCTTGGAACCCGAGGTGATAGATGCCTGGCTGGGAAAACCCCCAAGAGACGTGCGTGTGGGCGTTGGCCGGCAGGGTCACTGAGTCTTCTTTTTCATCGATGCCATCGGCCGAGTTAAAAAGGACCTCCGGGGTGCCGAAGGTAGAGACCACATAGGCCGCGGCGTTACCTGGTCCGTCGGCAGAGACCATGCGGAAATCCACTCCAGAAGAGCGCTGTTGTGCGCCGCTGATACGCAGGCCCAGCCAAATTGCCTCGAGCGAGACATCTTCTACCAGCGGCACGAGAGTGGCACCGCGGGTGGAGGCAGCATCGGCCACTTCCACCACGGGGGCATCGATGGATTCGTGCAGCGTATCGATGAGAGACTGCGGCTCCAGCAAGTAGCCATTGCTCAGCGCCAAATCGGCATTGGCAACATCGCGTACCGTGCGCAGCGTTGGCTCAAAGGTATGCGGATCTTTTCCACTGGGGATAAGGCTTTGTACGCGGGCATCTTCTCCCGCAATATTGCGCGCGAGATCCGCGAGGATCGGGGTGGTGGCCACCACGGTGAATTTCTCTCCGTCTCCAGCATCCAACGCGGCCGAGGGGGCACAACCAGTGGCCAGCAGGCAGGAGCCCAGCAGCGCGCCAATGGTCCGAAGCCTGCGTCTATGGGAAAGCGCACGCGCCATTAGTCCGCTGCCTTAGCTACAGCTAGGCGGGCAATGCCCAGGCCGAGGAAAAGCATGCCCAAGCCCAGTGCTCCGATGCCAAAGGGAACAATGGGAGTCCCCGTATTGGCTAAAGAACCGCCCTTGCTGGGGGCCTGAGCGGCCTGGCCAGTGCTTGTTCCGGTGCTTGTGGTAGAGCCACCAGCGCTTGCCGACGCCCCATCTGCCGCAGCACCATCTCCGCAGTCTCCGCCCTCCGGATTTACCGCAGCGCCTAGGTCGAAGTGCCCGTTGTCAAAGGCTTCCGCCGGCTTGTCGCCGCCGACCACGAAGTGAAGTGTCGCTTCGCCGGCGACTTGCTTGCCCTCATCGGTCTTGGCCACCTGGCGGATGGTGACGTCATAGGTGCCCTGCGCACCAAAGACCCAGTTGGGGTGCACGTGCGTATTGGGGGCAATCGAATAGGTGCCCTCCGCCGCATCGGCATTGCCTCGGAACCACTCATCGCCCACAATCTTTCCCAGTCCGCCCTGGGAGTAGACCATCATCGGGCCAGGGCCCTTGAAGCCTGCTAACTCCCAGGTGACATCGCCAGGGATATTCTCGCGCATGGTCGGACTTTGGGTATTAGCACCGAGCCACGGCACGCCATCGACCTGGGTAGAACCAATCATCCACGCCTGACCAGCTGGCACTGGGCCTACCTCTTGGGGCAGATCGACGCTGGATTTATCGGAGAGATAAAAGGTAGCGCCATCAGCATCGCGCCACTGGGAAGGAGAGACAGTATCGTCCTTGATTTGCGGCGTCATACCCGGGGTGCACTCTTTATCCGTAGCTGCACCGGATTTATCTGCGGCTGCAGCGCCGCCCTTGTCTGCTGAACGCGGGGTGCTCGTAGCTTCTTGGTCATTGCTAACCTCGCCAGTATCAGCCGATCGATCCGCTGCGGATGCATCGCCGCCGTCGCCCACCTCCCAGGTGTAGGTCACAGCATTGCTGGATTCGCCGTTGGAATGGGCTTGCACCGTCATGGTGTACGTGCCGGCCTCGCTAAAGGCCCAGTTGACGTGCCGGTGAGCAGGATTGGGCTGGTTGATGACCTCGCCGCTGGTGAGCTCCATTGAGCCGGAATCGGTCACCGTCTTCACATCGCCAAAGCCGCTCGTTTCAAAAACATACACTGAACCAGGTCCAGAGACTTCGGCGAATTCTAGGTCAACGTTGTCAAAGCCGCCATCGCGTGCAGGCTGGGTATCCCAGCCCGGCCAAATGATGCGTTGATCCTGGGTCTGCGGCAGGAAATAGGTGGGCTGGCCGATCTCCGGCACGGCCTCGGTGGCATCGGACCAAGCGTCCTCCACAACCTTGAGCACCACATCATCGCCGGAGCGTGGAACGCCCGATCCAGTGATGTCTTCCTTCATTGATAGGTGTAGCTGACCGTCTGGGGCCGTGACATAAAAGGCGTCTACGTGGCCAGAGTCGAAGACCTCATCAAAGGCAAGTGCCGCGGCGGGGGAGAAGAAGGCCAGTGCTGTGGCAAAGACGGCGGCGAATACGTGAATGAATCGGCGCCGCAGCGGGACGCGCCGAGGGGCAAAGGAGGGTGAATGATGCATTGTGGTTTCCCGTCTAGTTGGTGGGGTAGAAGAGGCTTAGAAGTTGAGGCCGAAGCGTTTGCGGATGAGGTCCTCGTTATCGCGGAAGAAGTTATAAAAGGCCTTGAAAACCACCACGAGAACCGCTGGGAGGACCAGACTCCACGGGCTAAACGAGGACCCTGTGGGCTCTTCTGGCCTTCCGGGGTGAGCTGGCTTGTCCGGCGTATCTGGGGTGGATGGTTGGGTGGAAGGCTCCTGGGAAGGCTCCGCGGAAGGCTTATCCGTTGGATTTTCGCTGGGCTCTCCGCTTCCGGCCGTGCCCGGCGCGCGGAAGGAACAGGAATCCAACGTCTTATCGCCCACGGCAAAGGTGAGGGTTTGGGGCGCGGACTTTAGCTCCTTGCCGTCTGTGCCCGTGGCCGTATAGGTGGCCTCAAAGGTGTACAAGCCAGGCTTGGAAAAGGCCCAGTGCGTATGGGTATGGGCCGGAAAGTTGGTTTCGATGGTGTAGTCTTTAGCCGCAGAATTGGCGAGGACCGAAAAGCCCTTGCCATGGGTGCCATCGATGAATGCGCCCCACTCGGCGCCGTCCGGCGTGGAGGTGGGCTTCAAGTTGAGATTGACGGCATTGTCCTTGGTTAAGGAATAGTCCAGATCCTGGGTGTTATAGCCTGGCCAAATGATGTTTTGGTCCTGGGTTTGCGGCAGGTGATAGAAGCGCTCACCGGGCTTTCCTAGAAAATCAAACTCCTTGCCCGCGAGCTTCTTATTGCGTGGGGTAAGAGCATTATCGTGTACACCGAGTACAACGTCATCGAGTTTGCGGTCAACAGATTTCTTGTCTACCTGCGCCGTGTCATCGCGCAGAACGGTTGCAAAGCCTCCCTCGGCAGGCTGGGCCTTGATATCTACATGCCCACGGTCTAATAGGTACTTCTCGCTGCATTGTGCATTGCCGGTTTGCGGTTTTTCGGTGCCTGGCTGCGGCGCTGAAGACGGAGTACCTTGCTCGCCGGGAGTAGTCTCCGGTTCGTCAGTGGAAGTAGAAAACTTCCCATTGACTTCATAATTTTCGCCGAAAGCAAAGGACTCGGTGATTACGCTGCTGGCATGTCCGGCCTTCAGAGTGGAATGGGGGAAGAGGTCAACCTTGGCAAAATAGCCCTTGAAGTACTCGCCCTCATCAAAGGAGACCTCGCCGTGGCCATTAGTAATAGGGGTTTCCAGATCCACGGTGGGGTATTTCGCCCCTTTGGTGTCATAGAGCCCGCCGGTGAGTAGGCCGTTGAAGTTTTTATCTTCGGTATCCACCACGATCTTGGTGCCGCCATCGCCCTGCTTGCGCATGCGGATGGTGTAGCCCAGTTCCTTTAGCTCGGTTTCCTGGGTGGGGGCAAGCTGGCGCGGCTGGGAGGTTTCCTGCCACGTATCAGCGGCGGCAGAAGAATCGGTGTGGCTGGATTTACCGGGTTGGAAGTCAAGAGGTTGGGATATCCAGCGTGGGGCATCACCCTCTGGGGTAAATACAGCCTGCACCTGGGAAGGGTCGGGGCCCATGTATTCGTCCCACTGAGCATGCCCATCCTTAACGGGAAGGTCGGTGAGGAAGTAGCCGTCGATAAGCAGCGTAAGGGTGCCTTGCGCCTTGTTCTTGGCATCGAAGGAGATGGTGGTGAGCTTGTCATCACCGTCTTTTTCGGGATTGGACTTCGGCGCCATGCGCAGGCTGTAGCCTGCAGCAGCGGCGTTACCGGCTGCGGATTGTGCGAAGCGTTCCTTGAGGCTCGGCGTCTTTTCTTCTTTGGGTTTCTGCCCGCCCACTTGGATGGTGGTGGTCTGTGGCTCATTGGCTATGAGCTGGCCGTCCTTTCCGCGCGCACTAGTGCGGTAGGTCAGGCGGTATCGTCCGGGCTTGGTAAACAGCGTGGAGTTGTGCGTATGCGTGCCGGCAACAAGGTAAGCAGAGTGCGGCGAATCCGGGAAGGAACCGAGCATGCGGTGCAGCTGGGTGCCGGCCTCATCATCTTTATTGGTAAAAAGCTCTACCTCGCCGGGGCCATCGACGCTGAGCAAATCAAGGAACGCGACCCCGTCACGGAATTTGTCCGTGGGCAAGGAGGTATCGGCGCCAAAGCCCAGCCAAATGGGTGAAGTATTGCCGGATACTTGGTGCGGCGCTGTGTAGTAGGTTGTACCAGGTGCCCCAATGTAGTCTTGCGTCCCGTTTGCCGGAAGCGTATAGAGATACTGGTTGCTGTTATCCGTGGCGCTGTAGCCCTTGCCCACCCAGGCAACGGTGTCGGCTATCGGGGGCTCTTGACCGCCAAACTCGGACTTTAGGACGAAATCGTTGTTCTCCCAGAAAGACTTGGGGGAGTCAACGTGGGTATTGGTAGCGATGTGCTTGCCATCATCCGGGCCCGCGACAGCCGTGGCGGGAGCGATTAGCGCCAACGTGCTCAGCGTGGCAAGGAAACGGGTGCGTGGGGAAGCCACAGTTGGGAAGGCCTTTCTACAGTTCTCACAAGTTCACCAGAAACTATAGAAAATGATTCCCATAACCTGTTAGACCTAATGGAAGTCAGTTTCATTGACCTGTGGTTTTGTAGTGAAACCTGTTTCCAATTACCCCAATTTGCGTGTAGGAATAAACTGCAAACCGCTACGCGCCGGGCAGGTTTCAGGGGCGCCTGGGCTGGTGCGGACTGGAATCGGCGGCTCCACTACGATGGTGGGCATGACTGAAGTACGCGTTAGATTCTGTCCATCCCCAACCGGCACACCGCACGTAGGCATGGTGCGCACCGCACTATTCAACTGGGCCTACGCCCGTCATACCGGCGGAAAGCTGGTATTTCGCATCGAGGACACCGATGCCGCCCGTGACTCTGAAGAGTCCTACCAGGCCATCATTGATTCCCTGACCTGGCTCGGGCTGGGCTGGGATGAGGGCATCAATGTCGGTGGCCCGCACGAGCCTTACCGTCAGTCCCAGCGCATGGACATCTACAAGGAAGTCCTAGACAAGCTCATCGAAGGTGGCTTTGTCTACCCGGCATATTCCACCGCCCAAGAGGTAGAGGAGCGCCACAAGGCGGCTGGCCGTGACCCGAAGTTGGGCTATGACAACTTTGACCGTGATCTCACCCAGGAGCAGATCGACGCTTTTGAGGCCGAAGGCCGCAAGCCGGTGTGGCGCCTACGCATGCCGGATCAGGACTGGACCTGGACTGACTTGGTCCGCGGGGAAATGACCTTCAAGTCTGAAACCCAGCCGGATTACGTGGTTGCTCGTTCCAACGGTGCGCCGCTCTACACCCTGGTTAACCCGGTGGATGATGCCCTAATGCGCATCACCCATGTGCTGCGCGGTGAAGATCTGCTGTCTTCTACTCCGCGGCAGCTCGCGCTTTACGACGCCCTGCAGAAGATCGGCATTGCCGAGTTCACTCCAGAGTTTGGTCACCTACCGTTCGTGATGGGCGAGGGTAATAAGAAGCTCTCTAAGCGTGATCCGCAGTCCAACCTGTTCAACCACCGTGATAATGGCATTATCCCGGAGGGCATGCTTAACTATCTCTCCTTGCTAGGGTGGTCGCTGTCTGCAGACCAGGATATTTTCAGCATGGAAGATTTGGTGAAGAACTTTGATGTCCACGATGTGCTGGGGAATCCGGCCCGCTTTGATCAGAAGAAGCTCGAGGCTATCAATGCCGACCATATCCGCCAGCTGGAACCAGAAGAGTTTGCCTTCCGTCTGCGCAACTACCTGACGGAATACACCGACTTTCCGGCCGACTATGACGGCGAGAAATTTGCCTTCGCGGCAGATCTGGTACAGACCCGTATCAAGACGCTTTCCGATGCTTATGGCCTCATGAGCTTCTTGGTTACCCCAGATGCGGAACTTCAACTCGATGAGAAGGCAGCGAAGAAGAACCTCAAGGAAGAGGCCGTGCAGCCTCTGGAGGTAGGTATTGAAACCCTCGAAGGTGTTGCCGAGTGGAAGACCGAGAATATCGAGGCGGCCCTTTCCCAGGCGCTTATTGAAGACCTAGAGCTGAAGCCTCGTAAGGCTTATGGTGCGCTGCGCGTAGCTATTTCTGGTGCCCAGGTTTCCCCACCGCTCTTTGAGTCCATGGAGCTGCTGGGTAAGGAATCTACCTTGGCCCGCCTGCGTGCCGCACGCGAGGTGACTCCCTACGTCCCGGCGGCGCAGTAGGTAACGCTGCGGCAAGCGCTGCAGTCAACGCTGGGATTAAGAACTCCTCTCGCGTTAGCGCGGTGGATGACGGCTGAACTACAGCACTGTCATTCACCGCATTTTTAATGCCGCCTTTATGGGCTGAAAAAGCGTTATGCGCTGGCGATTTGGCAGTTTACGCGAAGATCATTATAGTTATTACACGTTGCAGCGAGCAAGGGAGAACGGCTGAAAGGCAGTTAGCTTCCCTAGCGAGTTAGCAAATGGCCTATGGTGTAATTGGCAACACAGCGGTTTCTGGTACCGCCATTCTAGGTTCGAGTCCTGGTAGGCCAGCAGTGAAAATGCTTTAAACGGCAGGCTCACTAGTTCTATGCCCCGTTCGTCTAGCGGCCTAGGACGCCGGCCTCTCACGCCGGTAACACGGGTTCAAATCCCGTACGGGGTACAAAGACCTCCAGCTTAGCGCTGGAGGATTTTTCATATCCGAGTCGGTATCCTTTCGGGGCTTAAAGGGGAAGGTATCGATTGTGAGGTGTCGTCTAAAGGCCACGTGGAGATGTGGTCAAGCATGGGGGACTGGTTATAACCTAACCCCGGACCATTGGTAGCTTTCGCGCAGGCAGCGACGCGCCGCCGATAAGACCAGGGTTAAGACCACCGCGAAGTTGTGCAAACCCCTTCCAGTCCTGCAAGTACAGGCTTAGACTGCAAGTACAGCAGAAAACAGACAGAAAGGAGAGCGGGTGACAGAAATCGAAACGCACCACAGCGAAGGCGCACAGGCCGAAAGCATAGCCAGGTAGTAACGCTATAATCCACAACTTCCTTCCCACCAACATTTGTACGAAGTATAGGAGCCTGCAGTATATGCACTTCGACGCACAGCGCCATCCCGAGTCCTACTAGCACAGCGTTCTCGGCCACGGACTATCCACAGATTGCATGCGGAATAACCACTGATTCGATCCGCACCTCGGCCATGAAGAAACCTCACTGCAGTAGAAGACTCGGGACCCTTTTCGTTTTCCTAGCCTCCGCCCTCAAAACCGCCCCTAAGCGTGCGATTTGTGCTCAGTTAACCCATCGTTTACTCTTAACGAGTCCGCAACGCACAGTGTGTGCTTGCTGCGAACGCGCCCCGTTCGTCTAGCGGCCTAGGACGCCGGCCTCTCACGCCGGTAACACGGGTTCAAATCCCGTACGGGGTACCAATAGCAAGCTGCGAGCTTAATGGCTCGCAGCTTTTTGTTTTTAGTTCCAGGCGCATTTTTGCGGTTGGTGGCCCATAAATCTCTCGGCCCTCAGGCACCTGTATTCTTCAATTCTCGCTCGATTCTCGTCGAGCGCCCTAAACAGTGCAGCAGGCGGCGTTGCACCTCCCTACAGTGAGTTCTGAGTGGTCAGCTGCGCCCTGCGCTAGACCGCAGCAAGAAAAAAGCCCAACGGGCCGTGAAACGGCTCGCTGGGCTGTGTAGAGGAGGGCGTCGCCAAGCGCTGGCTATGCCATCACCTTTGTCTTCTTAATCGCCTTTTGTAGGCGCTTATGATAGGCGTCCATGGCGCGGCGGATAAGGAGTCCGACGACCAATGCCGGGATGGTAAACAACAGCAGCATGCCCAGCTCACGCCAAATATCGCCTTGGTAGATGCCCGCGATGGCGCTGCGGAAGGCATCGATAGCATAAGTAGCTGGCAACCAAGGGCTCACGTTCTGGAACCATTCAGGCAGCAATGGCAACGGGTAGGCGCCGCCGGAACCAGACACTTGTATCACAAGCAGCAATACCGCCAAGGCCTTGCCGGCACTATCGAGTGTGATGACCAGTGAGTAAATGATCAACATGAATACCAGCGAAACTACCCATGCTGCGAACATGAGCATGAATGGATGTGCAGGCTCGATTTGGACGAAGAAAATGAGGCTAAGCACCACCAAGGTGGCTTGAGCCAGACCGACCAACGCAAGCGTGGCAAAGCGACCGAAGAATGCCTGGCCACGGGTGAAATCGCTTTCGTCGTACTTTCCGTTCTCGTCTTTTCGCAAGTACTTGCGCTCGGCGTTGGTATGGACCAGCACGCACGCCAAGAGGGCACCTACCCACAGCGACAAGGTGAGGTAGAACGGTGTCATGCCTACGCCGAAGGCGGCCACAGGATAGACCGGTTCACGGTCCACAGCCACAGGAGCAGCAATGCGGGAGGCGAGCAGCTCTGGGTCAGAGCCAACGATATCGGCCAGTTTGCTTAGGTCGCCGCCATGGCGAACCTCGTCGATCTTGCGTCCCATGTCCGCGAAACGGCCGCTTTGCTCCCGCAGGGTGTCAGCGAGGCCAGCAGTAGTATCGCGGGCGCGGGCCAGGCTTTGTTGTGGTGACTCGTTATTGCGAGAAACCGAGTCGCGAATACCAGCTATGTCCTGCTTAACAGCATCAATATCGCCGGCCACCACAGAGACGCTTTGGTTGAGCTGATCCAGCTGGGGCTTGAGGTTCTCGTTATAGGAAGTGCGCGCCTTCTCTGCGGCGTGCTTCGCATTGACGATGGCATCCTTGGTGCGCTGGCGCGAGTCTTGCGAGGTACCACGGCCCTGCTCAATATCATCGGCGGTCGAAACCAACGAATCATGTAGCGCGTTGCTCTGGGCGATAGAAGCATCAATCTGGCCCATCAACGCCTTATAGCCGCCAGCGACTGGAGCCGGCAGCGCCGCTTTATCGGCTTGCTCCTTGATGGAAGCGCGTACGCCCTCAAAGGCGCTCGTTTGCTCATCTACACGCTCAGCTGCGGTGCGGTAGGTCTGCGCCGTTTGTGCGGTGGCGTTACTTGCGTTATTGAGCAACTCATCCACCTGGGCAGAAAGCGCATCGTAGCTTTGCGTAGTAGCCGCTAAGGAAGCGTCTAATGAACCTGCAGAGTCATTGAGGGTGGAGCGCAGAATGTCGATGGGGTTTTCGCCTTGGGCATTGTCCGTCTCCGTGGCCTGGCGGCCGGCCTCGGCGAGGATATTATCCGCTGCCTGCGTAAGCGGCAGGGTGGAATCGACAAGATTGCTTAGTGCACCTACGGTTCCTGAAGCCGCATCGAGGCGAGTGCTGACATTATTGATGCGGTTGTGAAGGTTATTGAGTGCCGTCTGGGTGTCGTCTTCGTTGAGGTATTTATCTAAATCGGATACGACGCCGAGGCCAACATTGGACACCACGCGGGTGAAGGACTCGTCGATTTTTTGAATGACGCCGTCCGCACTCTTTTGCGTGATGGTGGTAGACAGCGCGTTCTTCTTCTCATTGGTATAGAGATTGAGCTTGCTGGGCTCGGTTCCTTCTACATAAAAGGTAAGCAGATCCGCGCTGAAATCCTTTGGCAGGACGATGCCGGCATAGTATTCACCGGATTTTGTTCCCTCGACCGCATCGGCGCTGTCGGTAATGACCCAATCAATATCGTGATTGCGGCTGAGCTGCGAGAGTACTTCATCGCCCAAATTAAGCTTCAATGAGGCTAGGTCGCTTTCGTGTCCCTCATCTTCGCTGGCAACAGCAATCTTGAGCTGGTTGGTATTGGAAAAAGGATCCCAGCTGGCGAGCACGTTGAAGGAGGTAAAAAGCAATGGAATGATAGCAAGACCGAAGATAATGACTGCCGTCATGACATTGGTGCGAATGGCGTGGAGGTCATCGCGGAGAATGGTCAGAACGTTTTTCATGACTTACTCGCCGCCCTTTCCGGAGTCATCGCCTTCAACGGCGGGTATTTCTTTGGTCTCGGTGGTATCAGCAGGTGCGGATTCCTCGTCCAAATCTTCCAGGAGGTAGCGGTTTGGATGTTCCTGCTGGTGCTCGAGGTGCTCCTGGATTTCCTCGTCGCTAAGATCCGCCAGGCGGTTATCATGTGCGATGCTCTGCTTGACGTACTCGAGGGAACAGATAACACCCACCGCGATGAGCGTAACCAGGCAGGCCAGGCCGAAGATGATGGCCTTTTCTCCAGGGTTAATGCGTGAGTAGATACCCAAAGCGACAACCAGCGCCAGGCCCACCGCCACGGTGATTTTCATCAACTGAGAGTAGTTCCTGCGCGCCATGCCCCACTTATTCTCAAGGCTTTGTTGATAAGCCTCGCGGTCGTTCAAGGCATAGAGGAGATCGGTGAAACGGTAGCGGCTTCCTACAAGGTGGACCTGTTCATTGATAACCAATCCACCCTTGCGCAGTTCGTCGTTGACCAACATATTGACGTTGGACAAGCCACGGCGCATCACCGAACCGATGAGGTAAGCAATCGCCGCCATGCCGATGAGGGCGCAGAGATCACGCGCGTAATGGTTACCGTAGAAACCTCCGACGGTTTCTCGCATGGCGTCAATGCCGTAGGTAAAGGGGAGGAACGGGTGTACCGCACGGAAGAAATCTGGCGTCATCTCAATCGGGTAGAGGCCGGAAGCGCCAGGAATCTGGATGAAGGCAAAGACCACCGCGATGCCTCGGCCCACGTGGCCAAACGTAGACACCAAGCTATAGGTAATGCTCAGATAGCACAGGCCGACGATGACTGCGGTACCGACATAAGCCACTGCATTGGCATGCTCCACTCCAATGGCAAGGTTGCCGATGGACACGATGAGCGCCTGGGCGATGGCAAAGAAGGAGAGTAGAAGGAAGCGGGCAAAGTACGCCTTGGTGATGGTGAGGTTCTTGCGGCCCTGCGGGTCTACCTCAGCGCGGAAGATGATGAGCAGCATGAAAGCGCCGATCCACAACGTGAGGTTGATAAATAGGGAGGACATGCCCGAGCCATAGTGCTTCACCGGGAAGACGGCGTGGCTTTCCATCTCCGCAGGGGAGGCAAGGAAGGAGGAAACCTCGTCGGTATTGAGGCCCTTGACTGACTGCAGGATGGAATTGTTATTGGCGGTATTACTCAACGCCAGCACATCGCTGCGGGAGGCCCGGAGTCCCTGTTCAATGCCATCGAGGTCTACAGAAAAGCGCTCGACCACCTGTTGGGCTTGGTTGAGCTGCTTGTCGACGCCGCCTAAGAGCCCATCGGTCTGGCCCACCAGTGCCTTTTGGCTTTCGAGCGAGGCGGAAAGTTTTCCGGTGGTAGCTGTGACGTCGGAAAGCGCGGCATTGAGCTTGGGCAAGCCTTCGGCCACATTATCGCGCAGCGCGTGGGAGTCATCGCGCGTTTGGGCAGCCATCT
This sequence comes from Corynebacterium nasorum, assembly GCF_030229765.1. NCBI lineage: Bacteria > Bacillati > Actinomycetota > Actinomycetes > Mycobacteriales > Corynebacteriaceae > Corynebacterium > Corynebacterium nasorum. The sequence goes on from NZ_JASPGY010000005.1 coordinate 126,637, forward strand.
TATCCAGCAAGCTCGTTGTCTTATTGAGCGAATCGATGGTGTCGTTGGTATCGCCGTTGAGAGAGTCCAGGTCACCGAGGACTGCGCGGTTCTGATTATTGCGTTCACGCAAATCTCCCACCTGATCTTTAATCTGCTGGGAAACCTGCGGGGGCAGGGCTGGAGATGAGGCGAGCTTATCGAGCTGGTCAATAGCCCGATCCGCTTCACCAACGATGCCTGCTGCGCCAGCAGAAGCGGCATCGACGCGAGTGAGGGCACCGCGTAGCTTGCCAGATACCGAGCCCACGGTAGCGTTGGCAGAAGCAGTGCCGTCTGCCAACGCGGTCGTTCCTTCCACATAAGCGGCCGTGGCGTCATCGGAGAAAGAAGTGACCTCGCGCTGGACCTCAGCGGTAATGGAATTAACTTCGTTCAACGCGGTCTGCGCGTCATCGACGGTCTGTTGGACCGTACCGAGCGATTCGCGGGCTTGCGCGATAGTCGGGCGTGCGTCATCGATGGTGGCGTGAACGTCGGCCAACTGGCTGCGCGAGTTGGCTACAGTGTCTGCGGTTTCCGAAAAAGAATCCGCGGTATCGCCCGCGGAACGGTTAATCTTCTGGCTTAAATCACCACCGGAATTTTTAAGCTCCGTCGCCACTGAATCTGCCACCTGCTCATTGAAAGTAGTGCTAATAGTGGTATCCAGAGTCGAAGCGCCGGTATCAGTAATCTTCGGCGCGATTGCATTGAGCTTTTCGTTAACGTGGTATTCGAGCGTGGGCTGAGAATACGTACCTTTAAACAGGCTGACGAAATCGGCCGAGAAGTCCTCGGGCACTATTACCGAGGCGAAGACGTCGCCCTTCTTAACGGCGTCCTCGGCTTCTTGCCTGTCCATGAATTGCCAGCCAAGCCTGTCGTTATCATGCAGCTTGTCAATCATTTGTCCGCCGACGTCTAAGTGGCCGGTCATCTCCGAGGTGGCGCCCTTGTCCTCATTTACAACGGCGACCTTGAGGTGTTCTGTGTTTCCGTAGGGATCCCAGAAACCGGAGATGTTTACCCAGGAATACAGGGCTGGGGTGATCATCAAACCAATAAGGATCACCCAAACCTGCGGGGTCCGCCACAAGCGGACAAAATCTTGGAGAAAAATCTTCCAACTAGTAATCACTCGAAGAACCGTAGCACCCAACCGGAAAGAACTAATAGTCTGACTGTCAGTTTTAACAGAAATGAGAGAGTGTGTCCTGTCGAGCTCGCAGATATGTTTCTGGTGTGAATTTCGGGGCGCTCTTTAGCGGAATGGTAGACATAGAAATGGCCGCCGAGACCCACAAGGTGAAGGGCCGAGGCGGCGCATAATGAGGGGCTAAGCCCCGAGCTGCAACTAGTGCTCGTCGTAGTGATCGCCGTGTGCGGCGTGGCGGTGGCCGTCGTGCAGATAGTCCACATGGTCGCCGTGCGGGATAGCTACGTGGCCGCAGCCTTCACCATGAGTGTGGTCGGTGTGAGCCTCGGCTTCTACGTGCTCGGTGGTCTCGCACTCGTCCCAGTGGCCATCGTGCTCACGGTGGATATGACCTTCGTGGAGGTAGTCGGTGTGGTCGCCGTGTGGGAAGGATACGTGGCCGCAATCGGTGCCGTGGGTGTGGGTGTGGTTCTCGTGGGTGGTGTGGGTCATGATGACTGGTCCTTTCTGGCGGGGATTAGTCCCCGTTGTTTTCAACGTATTTTCATTAAATCGTATTTTCAGTTTGGTTTCAATAGCTGGCGGCGAGTTTCCTCAAATTTTTTTTAAATGAGTAGAAAAAGGCAATGCCCGTCTCTGCAAGGATTGGGCAGAGACGGGCATGGTGGGGGGCGAGGGGAAGCTTAAAGCTGGCTGCTCAATTCGCGAGCGGCTGCCGTGAGGGTATCCGCGTACTTTTGGGCGGGTGATGGCTGGAAGCGCTCGACAGATCCGGAAATGGACAAGACTGCCAGGAAAGTTCCGGCTTCGTCGAAAACCGGTGCAGAAATAGAGGCTAGCCCGGCTTCGCGTTCTTCAATGGACTCCGAATACCCTTGGCTCCTTGCCGCTTCGATGTCCTGGAGAGTAAACGAGGCGTCTTCGATATTGACCTCTACATAGGCGGCAATGATGCGTGCTGCGGATCCGGAGCTAAGTGGTAGCTGGCGTCCGACGGGGACGACATTATGAAGGCCAGACTCGGGTTCCCTAGTGGCAATACAGGTGCGGGTATTTCCAGTGACCTCGTAAAGCTGGATGGACTCGCCGGTGTCTTCGCGCAGCTTCTCCATAATTGGACCCGCCACTTCCAGTAGGTGGTCACGGTTGCCAGGGAGGGCTGGACCGGCCTTCCACTTTCCTTCGGGGGTGCGAACGAGGATGCGGTGCGCTTCCAGTGCGGTGGCTAGCCGGTGTGCCGTCGCCCGAGGTAGGCCCGTGGTTTCACATAGTTCGTTGAGGGTGGAGGGGTGGTTGGCGGCGGCCATCATGATGGCCATTGCTCGATCCAACACTTTAATTCCGGAAACTGCGCTATACTCTCCCATACAATGAAATCTACGTCCCAAATTATGAGATTTCAAGTGTGGAGAGATGTTTATGAACCAGAAGCTGACATTGGCGGAAAAAGTGTGGCGCGATCACGTCGTCCAACCCGGTGATGCTGGGGCACCAGACCTCATCTTTATTGACTTTCAGCTACTACATGAAGTTACCAGTCCACAGGCCTTTGATGGTCTGCGGCTGGCTGGGCGCACACTGCGCCACCCTGAACTGCACTTGGCAACCGAGGACCATAACGTTCCCACGCAAGGCATTAAGTCTGGCAACCTCTTGGAAATCAAGGATGAGGTTTCTCGCACCCAGGTATCGACCCTGCGTAAGAACTGCGAGGAATTTGGTGTGCGCTTGCATTCCATGGGAGATGCACAGCAAGGCATTGTCCATACAGTTGGCCCACAATTGGGTATCACCCAGCCAGGTATGACCATTGTCTGCGGCGACTCGCATACCTCCACCCATGGTGCCTTTGGCTCAATCGCAATGGGCATCGGCACCTCTGAGGTGGAGCACGTCATGGCCACGCAGACGCTTTCCTTGAAGCCTTTTAAAACGATGGCGATTGAGGTGACGGGCGAATTACAAGAGGGAGTCTCCGCCAAAGATCTCATCCTGGCCATAATCGCCAAAATCGGTACCGGCGGCGGACAAGGTCACATCATTGAGTACCGTGGTGAGGCGATCCGCAGGATGTCCATGGAAGAGCGCATGACTATCTGCAATATGTCTATTGAGGCAGGAGCCCGCGCCGGCATGGTCGCCCCAGATGAGACCACCTTTGAATATGTGAAGGGACGCGAGTTTGCTCCCAGCGGGGCGGACTGGGACGCTGCGGTTGACTATTGGAAGACGCTTCCCACCGACGAGGGGGCGGAATTCGATACCGTCGTTGAGATTGATGGTTCTGCCTTGACCCCGTTTGTTACGTGGGGAACCAATCCTGGACAAGGTCTGCCATTAGGGGAGAGTGTTCCAGATCCAGAAGACTGCGGTGACGACAATGAAAAGGCCACTGTAGAAAAGGCCCTCCAATATATGGACCTGCAGCCGGGGACTCCGCTGCGCGATATCAAAATAGATACCGTATTCGTCGGCTCATGCACCAACGCTCGCATTGAAGATTTGCGCGCCGCTGCCGGTGTGGTCAAGGGCCGCACCATCGCCGAAGATACGCGGATGCTGGTAGTGCCGTCTTCAGCAGCTGTCAAGGCCCAAGCAGAGGAAGAAGGCTTAGATGAGATCTTCCGCCAGTTTGGAGCCGAATGGCGTACCGCTGGTTGCTCGATGTGCCTAGGAATGAATCCAGACCAACTAGCGGCGGGAGAGCGCTCAGCTTCAACCTCTAACCGCAACTTCGAAGGCCGACAAGGCCCAGGTGGGCGCACACACCTAGTCTCGCCCCAGGTGGCTGCCGCTACAGCCGTGACCGGATACCTGTCTAGTCCTGCTGACCTGAATTAAGCGCTTAGAAAGGCATTGATAATGGAGAAATTTATAACCCATACCGGAACTGGCGTACCGCTGCGCGTTACTAACGTGGATACTGATCAAATCATTCCGGCGCGCTACCTGAAGTCGGTTAAGCGTACAGGCTTTTCTGAAGGGCTGTTTTCTAATTGGCGCCCTGAAGAAAGCTTCGTGCTTAACCAAGAGCAATTTAAAAATGGGTCGGTGCTTTTTGCAGGAAGAGACTTTGGCACCGGTTCCTCCCGGGAACATGCAGTATGGGCGTTGAGTGAATACGGGTTCCGTGCCGTGTTTTCTTCCCGCTTTGCAGATATCTTCCGCGGTAACGCAGGAAAGTCCGGCCTTCTTACCGGTTTGATGGAACAAGAGGACATTGAGCTTATCTGGAAGCAGCTGGAGTCAGGAGAAACCCAGGTCACCGTTGACTTGGAGGCGCGAACGGTCACGGTGGGAGAAAATACCTACCGCTTTGATATCGATGACTACACCCGTTGGCGGTTGATGGAGGGACTCGATGACATTGGTATCACCCTCCGTAACGAGGACGATATTGCTGACTATGAAAAGCGACGCCCCGGCTTTAAGCCCTCTGTTATCGCCCCATAAATGGGAGCGCGGTTGGGGATGAACTTGCGCCAACACCCCTACAGTCCTTTTTAAAGAAGGGGCGGTGGGGGTGCCGTGCGTTTGGGTATGAGTCTTGAGTACAAACCTTGGGGGAGCCGTGGGGGTACAGATTGGTAACGTAAGGGTAACAATCGCCAGCTCCAGTTTCCTGTAACAGGGTATGCCCCTAGCTTTAGAACTATGAGCAATCCCTATTCGAATAATGATTCCTTTAATTCAGGAAACAATGGTCCAGGTACTCCCGGACCTGCCAGTGAATCTGCGCCGTACGGAAACGGCGCGAACGGCCAACCAGGCTACGGGCAGCAGTACGGTCAGCAACAGTTCGGGCAACCCGGATACGCCGGAAGCACCGACCACGGAGAAGATTCCCTTTTTGGTCGTGACGTAGACGCCATTCAGGTACTCGCGGATAGCTTCCGCTACTTCGGCCGCGGTTGGGCGCAGTGGATTTTCGGTCCACTGGTGCAGATCGTAATTGTCTCCATTCTCTATTTGCTGTTGACCCTCGTCCTAGCAGGCAGCGGTACATCCATTGATGCCCTAGCCAATAGTGGCTCGGGTTCCGATGCCGCACTTACTGGTGGGTTAATTGCGGTAATGTTCTTAGCTATTATCGCCATGTTCCTAGTGTTTATTTGGTCCATTAGCACCTGGTACAAGGCTGCTAATAAACAGGTTGATACCGGGATGCTGGAGATAAAGGACTTTCTGAGCTTTAAAAATGTCGCCAGTCTCATGGCGGTGAATGTGCTTTCGTGGCTGGTTATTTCCCTGGGCTTCGTTCTCCTGATTATTCCGGGACTCTTCGCCGCCTTCTTCTTTACTTGGATGCCGGCTGTTAAGGCCGTACGTCCTGAGCTATCCGTTGGCGAGACCTTTGGGGCTTCCATCGAGGTAGCGAAGAAGAATGTCGGAGTGACCATCTTGGTAGTCGTCCTGAGTGCCGTCCTGTACGCAGTGTTGAGCTTTACCCTAGTCGGCATGTTTGTGTACCCAGCACTGAACACCCTCATTTTGGTCCTCTTCGTCCGTCGCACGCTCGGCTTGCGCGGTTAGAAAACCCCGCAGCCGCACGATAGTTGCGCAAATAAGGCCCTGCTCGTCCACCGCATGAGATGGAAGGCAGGGCCTTAATTGTTGGTCGGCGAGGAACCAGGAAACTAGCGCACCGGCAGTGGGCTAGCCAGGTAATCGGCACCGGTGAGCTCGCCATTGTTGAAAGACAAGACCCACACAGAAGCCTTCTTAAACTTCAGCTTGTCCACCGGCTTTTTCAGGAACTTTGGGGCGAGGTCTTCAATGATGCCAGGAATGGTGGCGCCTTGGCTGACGATGACGGGCACCCCGCCTTCGTTGACCACGCGGTGGAAGGCTTTCTTGGCCGCTTCTGGGTCGTTCTCCCAGGCCTCGTCACCAAAGTTTTTGTTGATGGAAATGTCCTTGCCTAGTTCGTCGGCAAGCGGGGCAGCCGTCTGCTGGCAGCGCTGGGGCAAGGCCGAGTAAATCGCGGTGGGGTGGAAGGCACTCAGCATCGGCACCAGCATCTCTGCTTGGCGACGCCCCTTCTTATCGAGCGGCCGCAGGTTATCATCGCCTTCCCAGCTCACCCTGTCATGCGCGCGTGCGTGGCGCACATAAAGCACGCGGGTAGCGGGCGCGATGCGTAGGCGCTTAGCCGCCTTGGCCACTACCGCGGTATCAACGTCGTAGGACAAAAGGTCTTGCGCCTCGTCGATGGGCAGCCACCGTAGCTCATCGGTTTCACTATTGGCGGAATAGGTTCCGCCCAGGTACTTGGCCACCCAGTAGTAGACCACCTTAGTGCGGCCCTGGACTGGGTACGTTACCTTGCCGATGAGCTTGCCTAGCCGGACGCTGAATCCGGTCTCTTCCAGGATTTCCCTGGCTGCGGTGGTAGGAAGAGACTCGCCGGGATCCACCTTGCCCTTGGGCAGGGACCAATCATCGTAATGGGGGCGGTGGATGAGCGCGATTTCTGGGTCCTGCGGGGACCCGCGCCAGATTACGGCGCCGGCGGCAAGGGTAGTGCGGTGGAATTCCTTGGCAGGGTCCACCGGGATTTCTTGATGGCGACCGGAGATAAATTCCTCGTGCTGTTGATCCTTGTCGGTTTCGTGCATCTTTTTAATATTGGGCATCGTCTGCCTCCACGGGGCCTTTCCACAGTAATTGGCTTCATTTAAACAACGTCTAAGCGCCCATTGTCCCACGGGTTAGGCGCGGTGTGCATCCCTGCCACACGGTCGGACAGACATGCTTTAAAGTTGAGGTTATTGCTTTGCACGTTTGGAGGAGACACCATGGTTAATGTTGCGGTGATGGGTGCTGGTTCTTGGGGAACTACCTTGGCTAAGGTCTTTGCGGATGCCGGAAATGATGTCCGCCTGTGGGCGCGCCGCGCGGAATTGGCGCAGGCCATCAACGAGACCCACACCAATCCGGACTATTTGCCTGATACCCGGCTGCCGGCCGCAGTGAGGGCCACCCACAATGATGCGGAAGCGCTGGCGCTTGCCGACGTCGTCGTGTTCGGCGTTCCCTCCCAAACCTTGCGCGGCAACGTGGAAAAGTGGGCCCCGCATCTGCCACAAAACGCGACCTTGGTCTCCATTTCCAAGGGTGTGGAGACCACCACGCTCAAGCGCATGAGCGAGGTCATCATGGATGCGGCGGGAGTGCCAGCAGACCGCGTGGCGGTACTTTCTGGCCCGAACCTGGCTAAAGAGATTGCCGCAGGCCAAGTAGCCGCCACAGTAATCGCCTGCCCAGATGAAGATCGCGCAAAGCGCGTCCAGGCGGCGGTGGCCGCGCCGTACTTGCGCCCGTATACCAACACCGATGTTATTGGTGCGGAAATCGGCGGCGCCTGCAAAAACGTCATCGCATTAGCCTGCGGTATAGCCTCTGGCAAGGGATTAGGCAATAACACCATGGCCACCATCATTACCCGCGGTTTGGCAGAAATTACCCGCCTCGGAGTGGAGTTGGGGGCGGATCCATTTACCTTCTCCGGCTTGGCTGGCTTGGGTGACTTGGTGGCAACATGTACCTCGACATTGTCGCGCAACCGTACTTTTGGCTATCGCCTGGGCCAAGGCGGCACCATTGAAGAGGCCAAGGCCGCCACCAACGGGCAGGTTGCGGAAGGCGTCTACTCCTGTGATTCTATCTACCGCCTAGCCCAGCAGGCAGACGTAGAGATGCCGATTACCCACGCGGTTTATGGTGTCTGCTACGAGGGCATGGCGGTGGAAGATATGATCATCGCTCTGATGGGTCGGTCCAAGAAGTCGGAGTAGGTCAAGGGTAAAATCTGCGGGCATGACTGAAAAGACCCGCGTGGCCGTTATCTATGGCGGCCGTAGCACCGAGCACTCCGTATCCTGCGTCTCTGCAGGTGCGATCATGAATCACCTCGATCCTGAAAAATTCGAGGTGGTGCCTATCGGCATCACCCGCGAGGGCACGTGGACGCCCGGCACCACTGAGGGACTAGAGATTGTCAATGGTGTCATGCCAGAAGTCAGGCGAGGGGCGGAACTAACGCTTTCCCTGGATCCTAATGCCAGGGGCCAGTTCCATAACGTCACCGATGGCACGCTCTTTGCTGAGGTTGATGTGGTATTTCCCATCCTGCACGGGCCCTTTGGTGAAGACGGCACCGTCCAAGGTCTCTTTGAGCTCTCCGGCCTGCCCTATGTCGGGCCGGGCGTATTGGCTTCCTCGGTGGGCATGGATAAGGAATTTACCAAAAAGGTGCTGGCAGCGGCAGGCCTGCCCGTAGCGCCCGAGGTCATTCTGAAGGGTCGTACCGAGCTCAGCGAGGAAGAAAAGCAGCATCTAGGGTTGCCCGTCTTTGTAAAGCCCGCCCGGGGCGGATCATCAATCGGCGTATCCAAAGTGAATAGCTGGGAAGAATTCCCCGCAGCCGTTGACCTTGCTCTAGAAGACGACGAGAAAATCCTGGTGGAGCCAGAAATCGTAGGCCAAGAGGTAGAAATCGGTGTTTTGCACTATGCCGACGGCACACTGTTGGCGTCTGTTCCAGCACTGCTGGCGGGCATTGATGATTCTGACGAGGGCTTTTATGGCTTTGACACAAAGTACCTCGATAATGTGGTTACCGCGGAAATCCCTGCGCCTTTCACGCCTGAGTTGACCGAGAAGCTGCGCGACATGGCTGTTCGCGCATTCGAGGCCCTAAATTGTGAGGGCCTATCCCGGGTGGATTTCTTCGTTACCGAAGATTCCGTGTACATCAATGAAATCAATACTCTGCCGGGCTTTACCCCGATTTCGATGTATCCCCAGGTGCTCGCCGCTTCGGGTGTGGAGTACCCCGCTTTGCTTGAGGCTCTCATTGAGCAGGCGCTAGCAAAGTAGGGACGGAGTACTTTCTACTTTTCAGCGGTGTGCTTGGCAAGCACACCGCCAATCTCCACCAGTGCCGCTTGCGCGGCATCCTGTGGGGCGTGCAGTGCTAGGTAGTTGTCGCGGCCCAGGGCGAACCACGTGCCGGCTGTGGTGCCATGGGCCAAGGTGGTGTCCTCGAACCACGGAATCTCGTTGACTTGCTGCAGCTTGACCCCAGCACGATAGTTTTCGGGCTTGGCCACACCGCAACGGGCCACGATGTCTTCGCGGCCATCGGCGCTCCACACAAAGGTATTCTTCTCCGCAACCTCGCGGCGGTGGTAGCCTTCGGCCACCGAATCAGGCAGGGCCTTTTCTATATCGGCGCACCTTTGGTCATCGCCCGCCTTGAGCTCCTTGAGCGGAGCCTTATGAGCGGGGGCAGGCTTTTCTTTGAGTGCTGAGAGGGCGTCGTTAAGCTCGCCCGGCTCGGCGTCGGTGGGGGCAGTAACGGCGACGATAGGGAAGCGCTGCGCCGCATACCAGGTGGTTAGGTTGGATCCCGGCGTGGCATCGCGCACCTTGTACCACTTTTCTCCCTCTAGGTCTTGGGTCTGGGCATACTCGGTGTACTGGAAAGGCATGTCCACGCCGCAGCGCACGGTGACCTTATCCTCAGAGTTAGCTGCCCACGCAGCGACACCGGAGGGCACAGGCTCGGCAATGTCTGCGCGCGGCTTATCCATGACCTTATCCGGCAGGGAGTCGATAAAGCTATGGCAGGCTTGTGAATCTGCTTCCTTGGATTCCACGGGGGAGACCGCCACGGGTGCTTTGGCGATGTTATTGAATACGTACTTTGCGCCGAAGAGGACCGCCAGAACCATCACTATGGACAACCCAAGTGAAATGAAGATCGCGGTGCGGTTAAATTGGGATGTCATAAGGGCTCATAGTATCGAAAGGACGCTGGTGAACTTAACTCAGACTCTCGCAGAGGTGGGAGAACGCAACGCCATTCGGGAAATTACCTCTGTGGCCTCGAGCAGGCTCAACGGAGATGACGCGGCGGTATTGCCTAGCGCACCACCGAATTCCCGCACCGTGGCAGCCACGGATTTGATGGTGGAGGGGCGTCATTTCCTGCGCGAGTGGTCTACCCCGCGCGAGATTGGTAAGAAAGCTATCTTGCGCAACTTCGCCGATGTTGAAGCCATGGGGGCGCGACCCGTTGCTGCCCTTTTAGCCATCGCCGCGCCAGGTGATACCCCAGTGTCCTTTGTGCGGGGCATCGCTGAGGGCATTGCGGAGCATAGCTCTTTCTATAATGCCGAGTTGGTGGGCGGTGACCTCACGAAGTCTGATCTTTTGGTCATCAACATTTCGGCCGTGGGTTTCCTCGGCGGCAGCCTTCCTGCCCTGACCTTGGACGGTGCGCGGGCAGGCCAGCACGTGGTAGCGCATGGCAAGATTGGCCACTCGGCCGCCGGCTTGGCCTTGTTAGAGCGCTTCGGCCGACAGCTCCCCGCTGGGTACGAGCACCTCCAGCCGCTTATTGACGCCCATTGCGCACCCTGGCTCAATCCCGGCCGCGGTGTCATTGCCCGCGCCGCTGGGGTTACCGCCATGACGGATAACTCCGACGGCTTGATCCAAGACTGCACCACGATGTCTGAACACTCTTGCGTGCATATGGATTTGGATCCGCAGGCTTTGCAGCCGGAAGATTTGCTGTGCCAGGCCGCAGACCTTGTGGACCGTGACCCGTGGGAATGGGTGCTAAGCGGCGGTGAAGACCACACATTAATAGGCACGACCGCGAAAGACACCCCCTCCGGATTCCGGAAAATTGGCACCGTAACTCGGGGCTGCGGGGTTACGGTGGGAGGAAAGACACCGAGCTATCAGAAAGGCTGGCGAAGCTTTTAAATATGCACCCCACCTATCACCCTTCATGGGAGCCGGTGCTGGCGCCGGTAATAGAAGAGCAATGGCCACGGATTTCTCACGCCCTTGAGGGCCAGGAATATCTGCCCCCAGCTGAGGATGTTTGTCGCGCGCTGCGCATGCCACTGGATGAGGTCCGTGTGCTCATCGTGGGCCAAGACCCGTATCCCACCCCAGGGCATGCCATGGGCATGGCCTTTTCTACTCGCCCCGGCGTGAAGCCCCCGCGTTCTTTGGTCAATATTTACCGTGAACTTCACGATGATGTGGGGATCAACGGCCGAGAGGACGGCGATTTGAGTGCTTGGGCTGACCAAGGCGTATTGCTACTTAACAGGGTGCTGACCGTAGCCCCAGGCCAAGCAGGCTCGCACCGTCGCATCGGATGGGAAGAAATCACCGAGGCTGCCATCCGCGCGCTCAACCGCAGCCCCATGGTGGCGATCCTCTGGGGCCGCGATGCGCAAGCGTGTGAGCGCTTTCTTCCCGACGTCCCGTGCATCAAGTCTCCACACCCCTCACCGCTTTCTGCCAGCCGTGGCTTTTTCGGTTCTAGGCCCTTTTCCCGGGCAAACGCCCTTTTGCGGGACCAAGGCGCGCAGGAAATAGACTGGCGCTTGTAAACTATTGCGCATGTCATATCCCAGCACGCTGGATTCCTGCGGTCTGCGCAATTGGGCTACCCGCGCCGTGGGGGAATTAACCCATCGCCGCGAGGAAATTAACGCCCTCAATGTGTTTCCCGTACCGGATTCGGATACTGGTTCAAATATGGCGCACACCATGGAAGCAGCGGTTGCGGAGCTCGACAAAGGTGGCGATGTAGCTGATTCCCTCGCGCGTGGGGCGGTGCGTGGGGCACGCGGAAATTCGGGCATGGTGTTGTCTCAGGTTCTGCGCGGCGTAGCGGAGTCCACGGTGGACTCAGTTATTGACGGCTCCGTTTTTGCCCGTTCTTTGCAGCAGGCCGTGGAGTTGGTGGACCTAGCCATCGCCGAGCCGGTGGAAGGCACGGTTATTACGGTTTTGCGTGCAGCAGCGGAAGCCGCCGACGACTCCGCGGCGCGTCCTGGCGCGACCTTGCACGGCATCGTCAGCGGCGCAATCTCGGCCGCTCGGACTGCCCTAGAGCGCACCCCATCGCAATTGCCAGCCCTGCAGGAGGCTGGAGTAGTGGATGCTGGCGGAGCCGGCCTCGTGATTCTCTTAGAGTCCCTTCTCGCGGAGATTGAGGGCTCTACTGGGCATGCAGGTCTACCCGCCCCAGAAGAAGTCACCGTGCTGGAAGTGGTCTTTTTCTATGAAGGAGATATCGACGCGCTGCAGGCGGCAATTGCACCGATGGGAGATAGCTTGGTCATCGCTCGCGCTACCGAGGACAGCGCTAATGTGCATATCCACTCTCCGCAGGCGGGCACCGTCATTGAAACCGCCTTTGCTAAAGGAAAGGTGACAAACTTGCACCTTGAGGTGCTGCCGGCTCCCACCGAACCCGCCGCCGAAGAATCAGTTGCTCGCCGAGTATACGCAGCCGCGCCGGACGGGCCTATTACCGATCTTTTGGAATCTGCGGGCGTTACCGTTGTGCCACCGGAGAAACCCATTGCGGCCGAAGATGAGGACATTGTTCTAGTTACGGGGCTGAGTTCGCAGACTGGTGCCGGGCGAGTAGTGCCTGCACAGTCGCTAGTTGCTGCCTTGGCCGCTATCTCTGTCAATGAACCTAATAACCCAGATACGGGTGCTGTGGTCGCTGCTATGCGCGATGCAGCCAATTCCATGCGCGTAGCTCATCCCAGCCAGGAAACCCTTGCGTCAATCAGCGCCACCTGTCGCGATCTCTTGGCAGAAGGCGGGGAGCAGGTCACCATCTTAAGTGCCCTTGACGTAGATGAGGAGGATTTGGGCCAACAGCTACATGTGGATGTGGTGGCGCTTAACGTTCCGGATATTGCAACCGAAATCGGAGTGGAGTAGCAATGCTCGGCTGGCAGGACAACCGACCGTTGACGGAGGTTCTTGGGGCGAAAGACGCCGCGAAGATTACCAAGGCGTTGGGGTATGAGACCTGCGGTGAGCTTTTGGCTCACTATCCGCGAGACTATATTCGCCACAACAAGGACGTTGGCCTAGGAGACGCTGCGGAGGGCGATATCGTCACCGTTACCGGGACTATTACCGGCTTCAACCGGCATGACAGGGGCAAGACCACCATCATCAATGTGCAGCTCGATGACAGCATTATGGCGACTTTTTTCAATGCCAATTACGTCATGCGCATGCTGCATCGCGGACAGCGCGTCATGATGAGCGGCAAGCTCAAATTCTTCCGCAACCAACCGCAGCTGCAACAGCCAGACTTTGTGGAAATCGATGCGTTCGGCCGTCCCGATGGTGAAGTGGATGGCTACCGCCAGCCGGCGGCCGAATCTGGAAAGAAGAATCGGCCCAAGGCCACCGGCTCATTGCGGAACCTCTCACAGTTTGGGAGGCTCGACCAGCTCCTTTTGGAACGAGAATGGATCCCGGTGTACCCAGCCACGTCCAAGGTGACCTCCTGGTACATCATGGGGGCTATTCACTACGTCCTATCAAAGACCCCGCCCATCGAAGAGCCACTGGATTATCAAATGATAATCAGCCTGGATAAAGCGGTGCGGGAAATTCACGAGCCTGGTAAGGCAGGGCCTTATCGTGCTATCCAAAGGCTTAAATATAACGAGGCTTTGTCAATTGGCTTGGTGATGGCATTGCGCCAGCGCGATGCGGAAGCTCGAACCGCTCCGACCATGCCGGCAACCTTAGGCGGCTTCCGCGAAGAACTGCTAAGCCATTTGCCTTTCGAGTTCACCCAAGGGCAGCGGCGTGTTATCAGTGAGATTGAAGATGACCTAGCCCGCCCATTGCCCATGATGCGTTTGCTGCAAGGCGAGGTCGGCTCGGGCAAAACCATGGTGGCTACCTGCGCTATGCTGCAGGCTGTTGACGCAGGAACTCAAGCGGCGTTGCTAGCGCCTACTGAGGTGCTGGCTTCCCAGCACGCTGCCTCCATCGGAACCGCAGTTCCTGAAGGCGTCACGGTGGTACTTCTCACCGGCTCGATGCGCACTGCGGATAAACGGCAGGCATTGCTGGATATCGTTTCCGGAGATGCGGACATCATTATTGGAACCCATGCCATCATCCAAGACACAGTGGAGTTCTTCAACCTTGGACTAGTGGTAGTAGATGAGCAGCACCGGTTCGGCGTAGAGCAGCGCGATAGCCTGAGACTGAAGGCTAACGAGGGACTAAGTCCCCACGTACTGGTGATGACGGCTACGCCGATTCCTCGCACCATCGCGATGACCGTCTTCGGCGACCTTGCCGTATCGACCCTTACTGAGCTGCCTGGTGGCCGCAAACCTATTCAGTCAGCGGTGGTAGCTGAGTGGCGCCCTACCTGGGTATTGCGCGCCCTCGAGCGGATTCGCGAGGAAGTGGCCCACGGCCACCAAGCCTATATCGTCTGCCCGCGCATTGAGGGAAAAGGCGGAGTGCTAGAGCTTGCGGAGCAGCTAGAAAACGGGCCGTTTAAGGGGCTGCGCATAGCAATCTTGCATGGAAAGATGCCTAATAAAGACGAGGTTATGACGTCATTTGCTAGGGGAGAAATCGATGTCTTGGTCTCTACCACGGTCATCGAGGTGGGTGTGGATGTTCCCAATGCCACGGTGATGCTCATCCGTGAGGCCGAGCATTTCGGCGTCTCCCAGTTGCACCAGCTGCGTGGGCGTGTGGGACGAGGCGGCAATGCCTCTATCTGTCTTCTGCACACTATGGCAGGCGATAACACTCCGTCCTTCCGCCGCATCAATCAGATTGCCCAAACCTCGTCCGGATTTGAGCTGGCCGAGCTCGACTTGCGTCAGCGCCAAGAGGGAGACATTTTGGGCACCATGCAGTCCGGAACACACCGTACGCTGCGGCTATTAAGTCTGGCGGATGACCAAGACATTGTGGAACGCACCCATACGGATGCCCGCGCAATGGTGATGCGCAATCCCGAGTTGGCCGAGGAACTCACACGCAACTTGAGTGAAAGCGAACAGGAATACTTGGAGAAGAACTAAGACAGGTTAACCTAGAAGCATGAACGTCCTTGCCCCCTTTGCAGGCATCTTCCGCTGCCAGGTGAATGGGGGAGGCACCGTTGGTATCGGCGTCGCGCCCGCGATCGTCGACGCCACGGAACTAGTTGCTTCCGTAGCGAGCCCAGGACTAAGCAAGGCATACCGCATTGTGGTCGCTGGCTTGAGGGACGTGGTAGCCGGAGACCTTTTGATGGAGATTGGAGAAAAATAAATGACGCGCATTATTGCCGGCGAGGCCCGCGGCCGCACCATTAAGGTGCCCACCGAAGGAACCCGGCCTACTGCAGACCGTGCCCGTGAAGGGCTTTTTTCATCCCTCGCGGCACGTTGGGGCTTTGCCGGTTCTTCGGTTCTTGACCTATTTGCTGGTTCCGGCGCACTAGGCCTTGAGGCAGCTAGCCGTGGAGCAGAAGAAATTGTACTAGTGGAATCTTCGGCGGATGCGGTGAAGATCATTCGGCATAACATGGGCGTCGTCAAGCACCCCGGCGTGCGCGTGCAAGAGATGAAGGTAGGCACCTACCTGGGAAGTGCCCCGCGGCGGCACTTCGATTTGGTGTTGGCGGACCCGCCCTATGCTTTTGATGAGGTAGATGAGCTCATCGCCGCTATTGAACCGGTGCTCTGCGATCACGCCATGGTAGTCATTGAGCGCCACGTTGATTCCGCGGCAACTGCGTGGCCTGCAGGTTTTGAGCCCACTGGTCAGAAACTGAAGAAGCGTACCTTTGGCATCGCGCGCATGGATATGGCGGTCTATACCCGCCCTGGCAGCGAGGAACCCGAAGACTAAACCCCTGAAGAAAAGGAAGTGACAAAAGCATGACTAAGGCCGTGTGCCCAGGATCATTCGACCCCGTGACCTTAGGTCACGTCGACATCATTAACCGCGCTAAG
The DNA here is from genome assembly GCF_030229765.1 of Corynebacterium nasorum. Lineage (NCBI taxonomy): Bacteria > Bacillati > Actinomycetota > Actinomycetes > Mycobacteriales > Corynebacteriaceae > Corynebacterium > Corynebacterium nasorum. Next base: position 142,642 of record NZ_JASPGY010000005.1, read on the forward strand.
CAAATGTTTGATGAGGTCACCGTATTGGTAACCGGTAATCCTGACAAACCCTCCGGGCTCTTTAGCGTGGATGAGCGTATGGAACTAATTCGCCAGAGCGTGGATTCTTCCATCAAGGTGGACTACTGCTCTGGGCTTTTGGTGGACTACACCACTGAGCATGGGGTGGATGTTTTGGTGAAAGGGCTGCGCAGCTCCCTAGATTATGAATATGAGCTGCCTATGGCGCAGATGAATCGGCGCCTTTCCGGCATTGATACCGTCTTTCTGCTCACGGACGAAAAATACGGCTATATCAGTTCCTCACTGTGTAAGCAGGTGGCGAAGTTTGGCGGGGACGTGACCGGCATGTTTCCTGAAGCCGTAGGCCGTGCGGTAAAGGAGAAATACCGAAAGTGAGCCTAGCACTGGTCATTTTTCTCGTTGTGGTCGTAGGCTCGACCCTCCAGCGAGTATCTGGAATGGGCCTCGGTCTCATCGGCGGTCCTATTCTCATGCTGATTATGGGCCCGGTAGAAGGAATCTTGGTCATCAACGTTTTAGCCTGCATTAATGCGGTGCTGACCACTTGTTCCGTGCGCGAGAATGTCAGCTGGAAGAAATTTGGACTCATAGCCCCGGTCATGGTGATTGGTTCCTTGGCCGCGGCGCTGCTCATTAGGCGCATGGATACAGCAGGTCTTATGGTCGTTGTGGGCCTTGCGCTTTTGGCCGCGCTGACGGTAGTGACCTTTGGCAAGAAGTTTGTCCCGGCAATGGAAGGCAAAGGCCCAGCTATTTCCGCGGGCATCCTCGGCGGCTTTACCAATACCTTGGCCGGTGTGGCAGGCCCAGTTATTACCGTCTACGCGCAAGCGGCAAAGTGGCCTCAGCAAGTGTACGCAGCTACGCTGCAACCCATTTTTGTCGTAGGCGGATTCTTTTCTGTCATGACAAAGACGCTTACGGGGGCGGCACACTTTGATGGTTTGCCCTGGGTAATGTGGCCCGCCGGAGTTATGGGAATGTTCGTCGGGATTTGGGCCGGCACCCGCATCGCGCAGCGTGTGCCCCGGGAGAAAGCCCGCGTGCTCTCGCTTAGTGTTGCCGGACTGGGCGCAGCGAGCGCATTGGTTCGCGGCCTGGTGAGCCTCGGTTAAACACCTCCACCATGAACAAGGCCCGTCGCCTCTGCAGAGACAGAAGCTGACGGGCCTTTGCACAGTCAATCATGTGCTATGGGCTTAGAGTAGATTGGCCAAAAAGTCCTTGGTACGTGGCTGTTGCGGATTATCCAGCACTTCAGCGGGGCTACCAGACTCGATGACCACGCCGCCGTCCATGAAGAAGACTTTATCTGCCACCTCGCGGGCAAAACCCATCTCATGGGTGACTACGAGCATGGTCATGCCCTCGGCCGCGAGATCCTTCATTACGTGTAGTACTTCGCCGACAAGCTCTGGGTCAAGGGCTGACGTGGGTTCGTCGAAAAGCATGAGCTTAGGATCCATGGCTACCGCACGAGCGATGGCAACGCGCTGCTGCTGGCCGCCGGAGAGCTGTACGGGGTAATTATTGGCCTTGGAGGCTAAGCCAACATCCTCGAGCAACTCCATGGCGCGGGCGCGGGCGGTTTCCTCTGGGATTTTCTTCACCTGCACCGGTGCCTCAATGATGTTTTCAATCACCGTTCGGTGGGGGAAGAGATTGAAGGATTGAAAGACCATGCCGATATCGGAGCGCTGCTCGGCGGCTTCCTTTTCGCTGATCTCATAGAGGGTGCCGTTTTTCTCGCGGTAGCCAATCAGCTCGCCGTCGACGTATAAGCGCCCGGCCGTTGCTTTGTCCAAGTGGTTAACGCAGCGCAGGAAGGTAGACTTGCCGGACCCCGAAGGTCCTAATAGGCAGGCCACCTCGCCGGCTTGGACCTCGAGGTTAATGCCTTTGAGGACTTCAAGCTGCCCGAAGGACTTGTGGACGTTCTGGGCAGAAATCATGGGAGTAGCCATTATTTTTGAGCCTCCGAAATCACGGATACGTTGCGGGGAATGGTTCCTTCAGCATCTGCAAGAGCAGCAAGCTGGCGGCCGGTGAGTTCGCGGGTTGCACCGCGCTCAAAGCGGCGTTCCAGGAAGTACTGACCCACCATAAGTAGGGAAGTAACCACGAGGTACCAAGAAGCCGCGACCAATAGCAGCGGGATGGGCTGGAAAAGGGCGGCGGAAATATCCGTGGTACGGCCGAAGATTTCCTCTGTATAAGGAATGGCCACCACGAGGGAAGAGGTCTTGAGCAAGGAAATAAACTCATTGCCCGTAGGGGGAATGATAATGCGCATGGCCTGCGGAAGGACGGTTCGGCGCATGGTCATCCACCACGACATGCCGAGTGCCTTGGAGGCCTCCTTTTGGCCCTCTGGAACGGAAGTGATGCCCGAGCGCACAATCTCAGCCATATAGGCCGCTTCATTAAGTCCTAGGCCCATCACCGCAAGGAAGAAGGCGTTGGTGAGGATGGTCTGCAAAGACACCTCGGTAAAGCCTAGGTTGATGGACTGGTAGATGGCAGAGAGCAGACCCCAAAACACCAGCTGGACATAAATCGGCGTGCCACGGAATACCCAGAGGAAAATCCAGGAGACGGCGCGCAGCACCGGGTTAGGTGACATGCGCATGACCGCAAGCACGGCACCACCGATAACGCCGATGATCATCGACAAAATAGTGATGGCGATGGTGTGCAGGGAAGCGAGCGCGATGCGCTTATCAAAGAGGTACTGGAAATAGGTTCCCCAGCCAAAAGCCTCGTTGCGGGCGGAGGCAATGATGAACCACACTCCCAGCACGATGAGTAGGCCAGCGAAGACCCAGCGCCATGGATGGCGCAGCGGGCGGGCCTCGATCTGCGCGGGTTCTTCTTTAGGCTTGGCCGTAGCCGGCGTCGCCGCATTCTCATTAACCATTGATCGGCCTTTCATTAATCATTGCCTGGTCTATTAATCCATCCTCGATGCCCCAGCGGGACAAAATTTCTGCATACTCGCCGGTTTCGATGAGGTGCTGCAGCGCTGCGGCCGATGCCTTGCCCAAATCGGAATCTTTAGGAACTGCGAAGCCATACGGCGAGGCTTGGAACATATCGCCTACCTGCTGCATTTTTCCCTCAGAGCGATTGACCGCCCACGCTGTGACCGGGGAGTCCGCAGACAGGGCATCCGCGCGCCCCATCAGGACGGCCAGCGCGGCGTTATCTCCGGTGTCATAAGACAAGACGGTGAGATCGCCATTACAAGCTTCTTGCTTAGGGCGAACATCATCGGTTTCGGAGACCGTTGTGCGCTGCACTGCGACTGTCAATCCGCAGGGGTTATCGGGGTCGACCTTCCTAGGCCCGTCCACGCGCTCGGCCCACTGGATACCGGCGTAGAGGTGGTCTACAAAGTCGAATTCATTCCGGCGGTCTGGGTTATCCGTAAAACCGGAGACACCCATATCGATCTGGCCCGATTGCACGGCCGGCAAGATCATGGAGAAGTCCTGCTCCAAGGGCTGGAAATCGAGGCCCAAGACACCTGCTACAGCGCGGGCTAGGTCAAGCTCGACGCCTTGGAGGGCTCCGTGGGAATCCTTAAGCTGAAATGGCGCGTAGGGCGGGTTAGTGCCAGCGGTGAGGACGCCATCATTGTCGTCATACATGGCGGCAATCTCCGGTACTACAGTGGTGTGGGGTTCTTCCCAGCCCTCTGGAGTGGAATCTTCCTCGTTGGTGACGCAAGCGCTTAAACCCAAAGTTGGGATAAGGACCGCGGCAATTGTAGCGCGGCGAGAAAACGTGCGCGGCATTATTTCTGCGCCGTCCTTTCATCTATGGCGCGAGCTTTCTTCAGGTCAATGAAAATGAACGCGGAAACGATAAGAGCGCCGAGGATGAACATGCCGATGATAATGCCGCTGGAGGCATCCTGGTCAGCACCCCACGGCCACAGTGCACGCAAAGAACCGAGCATGAAACCTGCCATGGCCATCAGCGTAGGGGCTCGGTGATGATCCAGTAAGAAGTTCAAGACCTTGATAAACGCGGCGAGGCCGCACAAGGCACCCAGCGCAAAGACGGCTATGGTGCCAAGATCTCGATCCGATACAGCGCCGATGATGGGTTGGTACAGCCCCATGGTCAACAAGATGAGCGAGCCGGAAATGCCCGGCAGGATGAGTGCGCACACAGCAATGGCGGCGGCAAAGAAAACCACGATAAGGCTGGGATTCTCATGCGGCTCGGAAGTAAAGCCGGTGATAAAGAAGATGGCAATAGTGGCGATCACAAACGCAATGATGGAAGAAGGGCGCAACCGCTCCTGCTTGGACAGCATAGACAGTGGTACGAAAATAGACACGGCGACCATGCCCAAAAATAGTGCCCCGGACGCGGATACGTGATTTTCCACGAAGTTAGATAGCACGGTGGACATTGCGAAGACTGCGATAAACATGCCGACTGCTACGGAGACAAGGAAGCTCCACTCGACTCTCTTGAAGCGACCAGAGATGAGGTCATTGGCATTGTGGACTGCGCGTTCATAAATACCCACGATGAGCGCCACGGTGCCACCGGAGATTCCGGGCACAAGTTCGGCCATGCCGATGAGGGCACCGCGGATAGCGTTCAAAATGTATTGCATAAATTTAAAATCTACCTGGGAGAGGGCTGGAGTGGCGGGCGACTGGCCTAGGCGGGCGGGGAGAAAGTGCTTCCCGGTGGTGGCCATGTGGACCGCTGTTAATAGTGATGCATATCTTTCATTGAAAGGCGATTGGTTATCCGTCACGGAAAGGGACGTGATTTCTCTGACCGTAGAGGTGAAACAATCATTGAGGCGAATCCTCGTTCATGAATATTCTGTCAGAATAATACACTTCAGTGCAACTATGCAGTTTGGGGCATGGTAGGCGCGGCCTCCCGCAGTCAGGGCTGTTCTATATGGAAGAAACTATAAGTTTCCCATTATTCAGTCTGGTGTTTACGTAGGTGTCAACTAACTGAAAGATTGACTGCCTACTATTTCCTGCGTATTCCCGTCTTTCTCCCGTGCAAACATTCCTTTTCAGTGACCAAGGACTCTCTATGAAGAATCGTTTTGTCCTGCCCGCGGTGACTGTCACCGCGGTGGTGGGAAACCTCATTTTTGTGCCGGCAGCAAGTGCTGCGGAGGGGGCGTCGCCAAGCGAAGGCTCTCGTTTTAGCATCGGTGTACTGCCGGATACCCAGTTCTATTCGCGCTATTCCACCCCAGAGACCGGCAACCTGGCCCAAGCTCGCTACGGCAGCGAACCCTACTTGGCGCAAACCCAATGGTTAGTGGACCATCAAGACGAGTTGAACATGGACTTCGTCACCCACCTGGGTGATGTTGTAGACCAGTGGAACGTGGAGGGCGAATGGCAGGTGGCTGATAAGGCCATGCAGGTCCTCGACGATTCGGACTTGAACTATTCGATCCTGCCAGGCAACCACGATATGGACGTGGAAGGTGCGGAAGCCCACCCGTATGACAAGTGGTTTAGCGCCGACCGCGCTAAGGCCGCCAACCCGGAGACTTTTCAAGAGCGCTACACCGCGGTCAATAATGATTCCGAGGCACATATCTTTGAAGCTGAAGGCCAGAAATATCTCAATCTAGCCCTGGGCTGGCGCGCTGATGAGAAGGCTATTGCCTGGGCGCAAGGCATCATTGATAAGCATCCAGACCTTCCGGTCATTGTGACCACTCATGAGGCGCTCAATATCGATGGTGAAGGAAACGTCTTCTATTCCGATGACTATGGCAAGGGATTGTGGGATAAGTTCATCAAAAGCAATGACCAGATCTTTCTTGTGATGGGCGGCCACCACCACGGCGCCGGGTACCGCGTAGACAAGAACGATGCCGGACATGACGTCGTTTCCATCTTGCAGGACTATCAGATGGCCTACCAGGGTGGCAATGGCTTATTGGGCGTGCTCGAGTTTGACCTTACGGGCAAGCAGCTGGAGATGACCGCGCTTTCGCCGTGGGTGGCGCAAAAGCCGCATGAGGAGCTCACGCAGTTCGATAAGCTCACCTTGGATGATAAGGGCGATAGCTATAGCATTCCGTTCGATTTTGAACAGCGTTTTTCCTCTTTCGCGCCGGAATTCACCGTGGGTGAGGGGCACCAGCCGGACCTAGCGCAACGCGCCCGCGACATCGCCGCTGAGGGCTATAGGCCCTACACCATTGCGGAGGACGAGCTTCCTAAGGGTGCGGACGATTTTGCCACAAACGACCACACGGTATTCCACTGGCGCCCGGGCGAAGCGCGGGACAAGGATGGGCATGCGCTTGTCGATGGCGCGGTTGCCGGCCGTGGCACCACCATCCCCGATATTGCCAGCGATTCTGGCAGCGACCTGCATCGCGCTGGCGCCATGCTCGGAGACAGGGTGACCTATAGCACCGACCATCACCCGTTGTCCTCTGATGCCGGCTCCCTCTTCTGGTCTGACCCTGCCGGCAAAGTTGGCAATGCCGAGTTCCGTACCGATAAGGGCGCGGCTGCCAATAGCGTCGATACCACCAAGGGATATACCTTCGAATCCTTTGTCAAGATTCCGGAGGATTTCAACGGCGCACAGCATGGTTGGGGAAGTGCGCTCAGCCGTGACTCTGCCATCAATAAACTGGTAGACGGCTCCGAGGACACGGACCCAACCGTCATGTTCGGTATCTCTAACCTCCGCGAGCTGCGCTGGTGGGCGGAGCCGAAGCAGGGAAGCGGCTCTACCGTGTGGTCCCACGAGGTTCCCAAAGACGAGTGGATGCATATCGCCGTGGTCAATGATCCCGAACGCGATAGCGTCGAAATGTTCATCAACGGCGCGCCCATCCTGCGCAATGCCGTAGGCGCCGAGGGGCTCCTCCCGCGCGACCTGCAGTGGGTCATGGGTGGTGGCTTTGACAACCAGCGCCCACAAGACCCGTGGTATGGCTGGATCGGCGAGACCCGCCTGACTCAGGGCGTCCTGGGCAAGGACCAGTGGCTTACCGCCCGTGCACACAACGATGGCAAGCCGGCCGCTACCGCGCAACCTGCCACGGATGGCTCCGCGTTGAGCTCTAGTACGAGTTCGAAGCCTGCCATCTTAGGAGCAATCCTTGGCATCGCAGGGGTGGCTGGCCTCATTGGACTAGCACTGCCGCAACTGAAGGCTTCCATCCCGCAGATTAACGCGCTCCTGCGTAAGTATCACCTCCCGACTCTGCCCGAGTTGGGCTAAAGCACTGGGTAGAGGGATTTTGCAGTATCAGGCTTTAAAGCTTTAGCTGCACCAAAGCGCTTAGGTTCTTCGCCATAAGGGGAGAGAACCTAAGCGCGTTTTGGTTTTAATCTTCGCCCTGCTTGGAGAGATAATCCACCTTCCACCAAAACCAAGCGGAGGCTCCACCCAACACGACGGGTATCCAGGCTAGGGAAGGGGATTGCACGGCCATCATTGCCAACAATGTAATAAGCGTCAAAGCAGTGAAAACTATCGCTTTAATTCTTTCCATTCGCAATCGGTTCATGAAATCTCCTCAATGTGGAAGGTATGCCAAATTTACAAAGCCCAAAATAGGAGTCGCTTGTCAGAGTGTCAAGTATAGTTTACGGTATGTAACGTGAAATGTGCTTAAATTTTGGAATCGGTGTCCTAAATTGCTTCGCTGGCGGCTGAAATGACGCCTCGAGCACAAGGCGGCGAGATGTGAGGTTTGGGAAATGTCTAGTGATCAAACACAGAAGTCTGGGGACAACCTAGGGGATAAGGTCGAAGGAATGTTCCTGACGGTTGTTGCTTTCGTTCTCATGCTTTCCGTACTTGGCTTAGTTCTGTGCATAGTTCGGTTCGACGATTATGTCGACGCTTTTGTCGTTATTCACCGCAGTTCATTCGACGGAATCGAGGATGCACGCGTGAGGCGGTGGATAATGGGTGTACTTCTACTTATTCGCTCCCTAGCAGCCCTTTCGTGGGTTACATCCTTTTTCCACCTTAAAAAGACGTTAGCTAAGGCGACTAGAAAGAGATTTCTGTTAATGGGGGTGTACTCCATCGCCTCTGCCTGCGGCTTTGGCTATCTCGCGTTGAGGGCGGAACTGGCGAGCTTGGAAGCCATACGGGTCACACAGGCTAGTATTTGTGGCTTTTTGGCGGCCTATCTATGTTTCCAGAGCTTGAAAACCTGGCAAGCTTCTACCCGTTCAACTACACGTCGGTAGGAGGGGCGAACATGAAAAAAGACCCCGCTTTCCGATTTACCGGACATGCGAGGTCTTTTCTATCTGTGCCCCTGGTGAGACTCGAACTCACACTGGACGGGTTTTGAATCCGTTGCCTCTGCCAATTGGGCTACAGGGGCCCACAGTGCCAAGGCTTGCTGCCTGTGACTGTGAAAATAGTAGCGCAGGGACTAGGGGAATTCCTAATTGGGTAGGGGAAGCGGGGGAATGCCCACGTCATCCAATAAATGTGCACCGGGGTGTTCGTATGTCGGCTCGCTTCTCTAGGATGGGGCAGGTGACTACTAAACAGCCTCGAATTCTGCTCATTGACGGCCACTCTATGGCCTTTCGTGCCTTCTACGCCCTGCCGGTGGATAACTTTTCTACCTCGGGCGGCCAGCACACCAATGCCGTATATGGCTTTTTATCGATGCTTTCCAATATCGTGGCGGAGGAGAAGCCCGATGCCATCGCGGTGGCATTCGATGTAGGGCGAAAGACCTTCCGCACCGAAATGTTCCCGGACTACAAGGCGCAGCGTGAAGCCGCGCCGGAGGAATTTAAGGGCCAAGTTGACATCATCCGCGAGGTGCTCGAGGTGCTGGGGATTACCACCCTCTCCCGCGAGAATTTCGAGGCCGACGACATCCTCGCCACGCTGGCGACCGAGGCGCAGGCTTATGAGACCCTCATCGTCACCGGTGACCGCGATTACCTGCAATTGGTAAACGATTCCACGACGGTGCTTTATCCCATGAAGGGCGTATCCACTCTCCACCGCTTTACGCCCGCCGCGGTGGAAGAGAAGTATGGTCTCACACCTGCGCAGTACCCAGATTTTGCTGCATTGCGCGGTGATCCGTCCGATAATTTGCCGGGCATTCCCAAGGTGGGCGAGAAGACGGCGACTAAGTGGATTGTTAAATACGGGGACTTGGCATCACTGGTTGAGCACGCCGAAGAAATCAAGGGCGTGGTGGGCAATAATTTCCGCGAGCGCATCGATCAGGTGCAGATGAATCGCAAGCTCACCCAAATGATCACGGATATGGACCTAGAGGTTGGCCCTGACGATCTGGCTTTCCAGGAGGCGAAGGTTGCGGACGTTGCCGCTAAGTTCGATGACCTCGAGTTTGGCACCAACCTGCGCGATCGCGTACTGGCCGCCATTCCCAATGACGGCGCTGAGGCAGCGGAGCAGACCGAGGAAATCCAAGAGTTAGAGACAGTCATCGACGATGAGCCATTGTCCCAGTGGCTGCCAGGCCGAGAGCATGTTGCGGTCTATGTCCAAGGCGAGGGAAACCCAGGACAGGGCGATGCTTCTGCCATTGCCTTCGTAGACCAGGAACGCCACGGGCTGCAAGTGGAGTTGGGCGACCTTTCTGCCGCGGACGATAAGGCCCTAGCGCAGTGGCTGGCCTCCGATGCGCCGAAGTATTTCCACGAGGCGAAGGCCGCCTTCCATATGCTTGCCGGTCGGGGTATTGAGCTAGCCGGCATTGCCCACGACACGGCCATTGCCGCCTACCTGCTGCGGCCCGGTCAACGCACTTACGCGCTTGCCGACGTCTACCAACGCCACCTCCAAAAGACCCTCGGCGCCGCCACGGAGCAGCTTTCCCTGTTGGATGATTCCACCTTGGTGGACCAAGCCGCAGCCATTATGGAATTGGCGGAAAGGCTCACTGCAGAGCTCCAAGAGATTGATTCTTTCGAACTTTATACCGACTTGGAGCTGCCCCTGGTGACCATTTTGGCGCGCATGGAAGCTACCGGCATTGCTGTTGACGTAGACATTCTCGAAACACAAAAGGATGCCTTCGTAGAGCAGGTCGCCGAACAAGAGCGTGCCGCCCGCGAGCTTGCCGGTGACGATAAGCTCAACCTCAACTCACCCAAGCAGCTACAAACCGTACTCTTTGAGACTTTTGATCTGCCCAAGACCAAGAAGACAAAGACCGGCTATTCTACCGCGGCTAAGGAGATTGAACAGCTCGCGGTTAAGAATCCCCACCCATTCTTAGACCACCTTTTGGCTCACCGTGAGTACCAAAAGATGAAAACCACCCTCGAAGGTCTAATCAAGACCGTGCAGCCGGACGGTCGCATCCACACCACGTTTAATCAGACAGTGACGTCGACTGGCCGCTTGTCCTCGACGGAGCCAAATCTGCAGAATATCCCGGTGCGCACCGAAGCTGGGCGACAGATTCGCTCCGCGTTTATCGTAGGCGAGGGCTACGAAGAACTCATGACCGCGGACTATTCGCAGATTGAGATGCGTGTGATGGCACACCTCTCGGCAGATCCCGGGCTTATCGAGGCCTATAAGGACGGCGAAGACCTGCATAACTACGTCGGCTCCCGAGTCTTCGACGTCCCCGTCGACCAAGTCACGCCGGAGCTGCGCCGCCGCGTTAAGGCAATGTCTTATGGTTTGGTCTATGGCCTGTCCGCCTTCGGCCTATCCCAGCAATTGGGCATCCCGGCTGGGGAAGCGAAGTCCATCATGGAAAGCTACTTCGAGCGTTTTGGCGGGGTAAAGAAATACCTCGATGAAGTTGTGGTCCAGGCGCGTAAGGATGGGTATACAGCCACCCTCTTCGGCCGCCGCCGCTACTTGCCCGAGCTCAACTCCGATAACCGCCTAGCGCGCGAGAACGCAGAGCGAGCCGCATTAAATGCACCGATTCAAGGTACCGCGGCAGACATTATCAAGGTGGCAATGATTCGCGTTGACCGCGCATTGCAGGGCATGAAGTCCCGCGTGCTGCTACAGGTCCACGATGAATTGGTAGTTGAGGTCGCTCCTGGCGAGGCTGACCAGGTACGTGAAATTCTCGAGCGGGAGATGGACTCTGCTATCGAGCTCAACGTGCCGCTGGAGGTCTCCGCTGGTTCAGGCAAGGATTGGGATGCCGCAGCCCACTAGCGCAGCTTCTTTCTCTCGCCGAGAAAAGGCGCGCCTTAGGCTTGCCTCGCAAGGCTTAACCGTTCAGCGGTGGGAGAGTGCGGAGGAAGTGATCCGGGCTTTCGGCGTTATGCAAGGCCAAGACCTGCACTCCGTGCGCCGATCGCTGGCCTTGCGGGCGCAAGACCACTCAGATGCCGGAAATATTGTGCGTGGGTATCCCATGCGTCATACGCTTTTTGCGGCTTCTGTCAAGGACATAGGCTGGATAACTGAACTCTGTGCTAAACGGCGCAAGGGCGACGCAGAGTTAGTGGCAAAGGTAAACAAGCTCATTGATCGTCCGCTTTCGCGTGCCGAGCTTAAGGAGCGGGCTACCACAACGTTGCCCGAGGTGCCTTTCTGGCATGTTCTGCGCGTAGCCATGGAAAGCGGTCACGCCGTTTACTCCGGAGCTGATCAGCTGATTACACCGGCCGATTTGCCGGGGTTAGAGGAGATTTACAACGGCGACAAAGTCGCCGCTACCACAGAGTTGATGACTCGGTATTTTCGCACTCACGGCCCAGCTACGCTGCGGGACTTTGCTTGGTGGACAAAGCTACCGCAAAGACTAATTAGGCCAGCAGCTCAAAACCTTCCGCCGGACATCGAGCGGTGTGGAGAAGAATCCCCGGACTTTGTCTCGAAAGTTGTAATGGATATGGCCGAGGCGCGAAGAAAGCGTTCGGTGCTCTTATTGGGAGCTTTCGACGAGTACATCCTGGGATACCGAGATCGGTCATTTGCGATGACTTCAGAAGTTCACGAGATACTTGCCCCTGGAAACCGCGGTGTATTTCGCCGCGCCATTGTGGTGGACGGCCAGGTTCGTGGGACGTGGAATAAACAAGCTATCGAGAATCTGGGTATCCCCGGCTACGCCGAGCCCAAAGTCCAGAAGTTATGGCGAAATGCACAGTAACTTTTAGGTAGCCTTTTCTGTGCGGAAAAAGTTATGCGTGCACATGGAGAAACTAGGAAGGGAAATACTGCGCAGTGACTCTGGAAGAGAAAATAAATAAATGGAATCTCCGCTTTTTTGAAAGTTTGTGGGCCATGCAAGTGAATTTCCTTGCAGCCGATATTAATGACCTCGGGCTAGCCCAATTCCTTGAAGAGCATAAGGCCTATGGAATTTCGTACGTGGTTTTTGCCGGGTCTTACTTTTCGATGGCCATGATGATAGGGCGCGTGGCGCCAAACCCTAAGATAAGGAGATTAACGGCCGCTGGGGTGATGGTCGCTTCCACGGCGCTTGCGTTCCTCTTTCCGTCCGAGTGGATGTTTGCTGCGTTGGTTATTTTCGCACTTGCTTATTACCTCTGGCCACGAAAAGAAGGCGTGTCTATCTGAGGTCGACGCTCCACCAGGCAATTGGCCAGCATATCGAAGGGAGTTTGACCAAAAGCGAGCATGCTTATGCTGAGAATTGCTAAAAGTAGCGGCATTACTCCGGGCCAGCCTGTCAGCGTAAGCATTGTGAGCAATAGCCAGGAATTACGCAGGCAGGCGGTGAAGAATCCTGGGTGGGTGGCAACGATTTCTAGCTGGAGGGACCACTTGCCTAGTGAGGTGGATTTCGTGGCTTCCACCCATATCCGATAGGCGTAAAAGACCACGGCGGCGGCAATGGCATTGTAGAGTTCTAAGGTCTCTCCTGTGAGTGGATGGTCGGCTACCGCGTTCACTACCCATCGCACCACCATGACGATGGCAGCGGCTAGGAAACTGTCAATCCACCAGGCAATGCCACGTCGTATCAATAAGCCAATCCGGTCCAAAACCATGCCCATAGGTTAGCGGGAATTGCGGCAGACGAAAATAATCGTTCCGGGAAAGATTTCGCCGCGCTCCGGGGACCATTGGCCCCAGGTGGTGCTAAGGCCTTGCGGCCACTCGGGTTCAATGACGTCCTCGATAAGGAACGGGCCTTTGCCCTGCAAGGCCTGGAACCAATCGGCGATGGTGCGATGGAACTCCGCATACGTGAGGTTGCCATCGCGGTCTTGCTCCAGATAGGCGCGATCGAAGTAACTAATATCAGCCGTTAAATCGGCAGGATCATCGGGGAAGATCCAGCGCACGGAATGGGTGGCTGAGAGGACGAAACGACCGCCTGGTTTAAGAACCCGGGAGACCTCCTGTAGAGCTAAGTCGAGATTAGCGAGGAAGGGAAAAGCGCCGAACGCAGAGAAAGCAGCGTCGAAGGAGTCTGCGGCATAGGGGAGCGACAGCGCATCGGCTTGCGTCAAGGGAAGTGCACCAGCAGCGTGGTTGAGCATGCCGCGAGAGATATCGAAGCCAGTGGCAAAGCGGGCACGCGTTTGGAGCCACTCGGTGCACGGTGCGGACCCGCAGCCAATTTCGAGGACGGAAGAATCCGAGACGTCGCCAAGCAGGTGCACTTGGTCCTCATGGAGCATCTCTGGGCACCAATAGAAGGAAGAAAGATAGTCGGGGTGCTCGGCATGGTAGCTAGCGGCGTCGCCATCCCAGTAGGCCTGATTTGCTTGTGATGGGGAAATCACGGTGGGGGAAGAACTCCTTGGAGAAAAAGTTACGTCTTGTATTTGCCCTTTAAGCTGGACAGATGTAGGGTTGAACGGGCGTGTCTATGCCACGGGTTGTTCTAAGCCGTTGTAGGAAGGCTTTAAGCAATCACGAGGCGGGATCGAATACTTTTCTTTTGCTGCTTTGGGCAGCTTAGCAAGCTTTTTTCGAGAGACGCGCAGTTGTCCAATTTCGATTTCCTACATTTATTCGGAGCATTTCTTAATATGCCATCTTCTAACACCCCGCAGGTTGCGATCAACGATATCGGAACCGCAGAGGACTTCCTCGCAGCTGTAGACGCCACCATCAAGTACTTCAACGATGGTGACATTGTCGAGGGTACTGTCGTCAAGGTTGACCACGACGAGGTACTGCTGGACATTGGATACAAGACCGAAGGCGTTATCCCTTCTCGCGAGCTGTCCATCAAGCACGACGTCAACCCAGATGAGGTTGTCGAGGTCGGCGATGAGGTTGACGCACTTGTTCTCACCAAGGAGGATAAGGAAGGTCGCTTGATCCTGTCCAAGAAGCGTGCACAGTACGAGCGCGCTTGGGGCGCCATCGAGGAGCTGCAGGCCAAGGAAGAGCCTGTCACCGGTACCGTTATCGAGGTTGTCAAGGGCGGCCTCATTCTGGACATCGGCCTGCGTGGCTTCCTGCCTGCATCTCTGGTTGAGATGCGTCGCGTCCGCGACCTGGAGCCGTACATCGGCCAGGAGCTGGAAGCAAAGATCATCGAGCTGGACAAGCAGCGCAACAACGTTGTCCTGTCCCGCCGTGCATACCTGGAGCAGACCCAGTCCGAGGTTCGTTCCGAGTTCCTGCACCAGCTGCAGAAGGGTCAGGTCCGCAAGGGCGTTGTTTCTTCCATCGTCAACTTCGGCGCCTTCGTCGATCTCGGCGGTGTCGACGGCCTGGTTCACGTTTCCGAGCTGTCTTGGAAGCACATCGACCACCCATCTGAGGTTGTCACCGTTGGTGACGAGGTAACCGTTGAGGTTCTGGACGTAGATCTGGACCGCGAGCGCGTTTCCCTGTCCCTGAAGGCTACCCAGGAAGATCCGTGGCGCGTATTCGCCCGCACCCACGCTGTGGGCCAGATCGTTCCAGGCAAGGTCACCAAGCTCGTTCCATTCGGCGCTTTCGTTCGCGTCGAAGAGGGCATCGAGGGCCTGGTTCACATCTCCGAGCTGGCTCAGCGCCACGTCGAGGTTCCGGATCAGGTTGTCACCGTTGGCCAGGAAGTTATGGTCAAGGTCATCGACATCGACCTCGAGCGTCGTCGTATCTCCCTGTCTGTTAAGCAGGCAGACGAGGACTACACCGAAGAGTTCGATCCGTCCAAGTACGGCATGGCTGACTCCTATGATGAGCAGGGCAACTATGTCTTCCCTGAGGGCTTCGACCCTGAGACCAACGAGTGGAAGGAAGGCTTCGACGAGCAGCGTCAGGCTTGGGAGGCACGTTACGCAGAGTCCGAGCGTCGCTTCAACCTGCACACCGCTCAGATCGAGCGCAACCGCGCCGCAGCCGCTGAGGCTGCTGAGTCTGCAGAGTCCTCCAACTACTCCTCTGATTCCTCTGATGCAGCTCCGGCATCCGAGACTCAGGCAGAGGTTGGCGGCTCCCTGGCTTCCGACGAGCAGCTCGCCGCACTGCGCGATAAGCTCGCTGGCAACTAAAGCTTCCGCTTAGTTCCCTGCTGAGTTTAGAGCTCAGCTTCAAGGCCGCGTTCACTTCGTCATATAGACGGGGTGGGCGCGGCTTTTGTGATCTTTGAGACAGGCCCTGCAAACGTTTGCTAAGCCATTTGAGGTTTTTAAGTGGCTGACCAGCGCAGTTAAGAAGGGGGAGGCAAAAATCTCCTGGCAAGCCCACAAAACGGGCTTTTGTTCATGTGGGAATCCTCTTATACTCAACTATGACGTTATAGCCAGTGCTGCACTGGTTATAAGTGGTATTTGAACTGAGGAGTAAGAAGTGGCATCTACCAAGGACACTTCCGCCCACATCGTTGAAAGTATCGGCGGCGCTGACAATATTACGTCGCTGACGCACTGTGCGACGCGCTTGCGTTTCCAACTTGCTGATGCGGGGAAAGTTGATAAAGAAAAGCTCGACAGCGACCCAGCGGTGCTAGGCACCGTGCCACAAGGCGCCCACGGCTACCAAGTAGTCATGGGTGGCGGCGTTGCTGACTATTACAACGAAATCATCAAGCTGCCCGGTGTACACGCTTCCGGTGAGAAAACGGCGTCCTCCAAGAAGGAGTACGACGGCGTTCGTGGCAAGTACGACTGGGTAGATTACTGCTTCGAGTTTCTTTCTGATACCTTCCGCCCAGTTCTCTGGGCACTGTTGGGCGCCTCGCTCATCATCATGCTGCTGATCTTGGCGGACACCGCTCACATTCAAGACTTCCGTGCGCCGCTGGATGAGCAGCCGGAAGGCTTCCGTTTGGCTCACGCCATGTTCCAGTCGGTCTTTTACTTCCTCCCGGTAATGGTGGGTGCGACCGCGGCTCAGAAGCTGGGTGCGAACATGTGGGTCTCCGCCGCTATCCCAGCAGCACTTCTTACCCCGGAGTTTTTGTCCCTAGGCGAAGCAGGAGATACCGCTAATGTCTTTGGCCTGCCGTTGGTTATTAACTCCTATGGCTCCCAGGTATTTCCCCCGATTCTGGCTGCAATCGGCCTGTACTGGGTGGAAAAGGGACTGAAGAAGATTATCCCAAGCGCGGTACAAATGGTTTTCGTACCATTTTTCTCCCTGCTGATTATGATTCCGGCAACGGCCTTCCTCCTTGGCCCGTTCGGCATTGGTGTGGGCAACGGCATTTCCTGGGTCCTTTATCAAATCAATGATTTCTCGCCATTCATCTTGGCTATAGTTGTTCCGCTGCTTTACCCGTTCCTCGTTCCCATGGGCTTGCACTGGCCGCTGAACGTCATCATGATCCAGAACATCGCCACCTACGGCTACGACTTCATTCAAGGTCCGATGGGCGCTTGGAATTTCGCCTGCTTTGGCGTCGTCGGCGCGGTCATGGTCATCTCCTTCAAGGAGAAGAACAATGCAATGCGCCAGGTCTCCATCGGTGCTTTCGCAGCCGGCATACTTGGCGGCGTCTCGGAGCCGTCGCTCTATGGCATCCTGTTGCGCTTCCGCCGCAGCTACTACCGGTTGCTGCCAGGTTGTGCATTGGGTGGCGCAATTATCGGTCTTTTCGACGTCCGCGCAGAGGCGTTCGTCTTTACCTCGGCGTTGACCACCAGTGCCATGACCCCACATTTGGGCTATGTGCTGGGCATCTCGGCGGCATTCCTTACTTCCTTCTTCCTCACCTTGTTCTTCGGCTACCGCACGGCAGAAGAGAAGCAGGCTGACTTGGAGCGCATTGCGCGCGAACAAGGCGAGACTGTTGACGATGCAGCTGCTCGCGCAGAGATGAAGTTCCTTAAGGGCAATGGTACGGACTCCGCGATCGAGGGCGGCGCCGTTCCCGCCAGCTCCGCAGGCGCTGCTGCTGCCGGCGTGGCCACTAAGCAGGCTGGGAAAGATGCTATTGCGCTGGAATCTCCCCTCGAGGGCGAGGCGGTCGCTCTATCGGAAGTTCCGGATCCCATTTTCGCCGCGGCAAAGCTGGGCCCGGGTATGGCGGTCCAGCCGGCTGGTAATGCGGTCATTGCGCCTGCCGACGGCAAGGTGCTCACCGTTCAAAAGTCTGGCCATGCGGTAGGACTGAGCTTGGACAACGGCGTGCAGCTACTCATTCACGTAGGTCTCGACACCGTGGAGCTGGGAGGCGAAGGTTTTGAGGTCCATGTGGAAAAGAAGCAACGCGTTTCCGCAGGCGATAAATTGATTTCCTTTGACCCGGAATTTATCCGCTCCAAAGGCTATAACCTGATTACCCCTGTGGTAGTTACCAACGCCACCAAGTTTGGAACTGTCACCGGCGAGCCTGGCCACGTTTCCCTGAGCGATGTGTTGCTGCACATTTCTCCAAAGGCGGAGGACGCAGAGTAAAAGAGACGCTTTCTCCTGAATCGCAATGAAGAGCCCCACCATCGCGTATGGTGGGGCTCCTTTTCGCGTAGGGTGGCGACCATGAAACTCATTGGCCTTACAGGTGGCATTGGCAGCGGTAAGTCAACAGTTGCATCTTTGTGCTGTGAACGTGGGTGGCGAGTGGTCGACGCCGATGGCATTGCACGCGACGTTGTGAAGCCTGGGAAGCCTGCTTTATCCGAGCTGGTCGCAGCTTTTGGAGAGGAAATCCTGCTGGCGGATGGCAGCCTTAACCGCAAGGAATTGGCACGCCGGGCCTTTGCGGACAAAGAGCACACTGAGTTGCTGAACTCTATTACCCATCCACGCATCCAAGAGGAGACACAGCGGCAATTTGCGACGGCGCGTGGAGATGGCTGTGACTTCGCCGTTTATGATATGCCGCTGTTGGTGGATAATGGCCTGGACAAAGACATGGACTACGTCATTGTGGTCGATGTGGATCCTGAAGAGCGCGTCCGTCGGCTGGTGGCTTTTCGAGGGATAGAAGAGGAAGATGCGCGCCGTCGCATTGCGGCACAGGTACCGGATGAGGTGCGGCTTGCCGCGGCCACGCACGTCATTGATAATAACGGCACGCTTGACCAGCTACGTGTGCGAACGACTGAGGTCCTGGACCGCATTGAAGCGGAGTCACCGAAGGTTTAACCATTGGGTAGCTAAAGTTTACGCCATTTCGAAGTCTTGTTAACCTGGGCAGCTTAAGCTACCCGCCGTGGGAACGTGGGATACTGGGCCTTTTGATAATCACGCGGCGCGAGAACTACTCGCAAGCTTGCGGGATGGTTCCTTCGATCTCAAAAGCTTTCAGCAATCATGTTCCACAGAGCCTATCGACTCGGATGACGCAGAAACTATGATTGCACTCGGCGCCTTGTTGAAATTAAAGGCTGATGCACTGCCGGAAGGCATCGAGCGCGAGGATCTCGCGCCCCTGTACACGCCGCAGTCAAAGGCTTGGCTGCGCCGCCGCATCAATAGTGCGATGCGGCCCGAGACGTCTTCCGTTTATGCGCTGTGGGAGACCACTGGCGAGTTGGAAGAATGGCTTCGCACCGCGCAGAACTCCTTGCCCTGAACGTAGCTAGGCGCGCCACCTAAACAGTAGAGTAGTGGGTATGGCTTTTGCTGCTGAACATCCCCTTATTCCAAATTCCGAGCACCGCGTTGTCAGCGAGGTCGAGCGCACGCCGGGCGAGTTTCAGGTCGTTTCTGAATATGAACCGGCTGGTGACCAGCCCTCCGCCATCGCAGAGCTCAATGACAGACTCAACCGTGATGAGCGCGATGTTGTGCTGATGGGTGCTACCGGTACCGGTAAATCTGCCACCGCCGCGTGGCTCATCGAAAAGCAGCAGCGGCCCACGTTGGTGATGGCGCCCAATAAAACCCTGGCTGCGCAGCTAGCGAACGAGCTGCGCCAGCTCTTGCCGCATAACGCAGTAGAGTACTTCGTTTCTTATTATGACTACTACCAGCCAGAGGCATATATTGCGCAGACCGATACCTATATTGAAAAGGACTCCTCCATCAATGAGGACGTAGAGCGCCTGCGCCACTCAGCTACGTCGGCACTATTGTCTCGCAGGGACGTGGTTGTAGTCTCTTCCGTGTCTTGCATTTATGGCTTGGGCACTCCACAGTCCTACCTGGATCGCTCGGTAATCATTTCTGTTGATGAGGAGTTGGACCGCGATCGGTTCCTGCGACTGCTGGTGGATATCCAATATGAACGCAATGACGTGGGGTTTACCCGCGGCACCTTCCGCGCCAAGGGCGATACGGTAGATATCATTCCGGCCTACGAGGAACGTGCGGTGCGCATTGAATTCTTCGGCGACGATATCGATTCCCTGTATTACATTCACCCCGTGACTGGCGATGTCATAGAGGAAGTAGATGAGGTTCGCATCTTCCCGGCCACGCACTACGTGGCCGGGCCCGAACGCATGGAAAAGGCCGTGGCAGCGATTAAAGAGGAATTGGCTGAGCGCTTGGAGGATCTAGAAAACCGCGGCAAGCTGCTTGAAGCGCAACGTCTGCGCATGCGCACCGAATACGATCTGGAGATGATCGAGCAGGTAGGTTTCTGCTCCGGTATCGAGAACTACTCCCGTCACGTCGATGGTCGTCCGGCTGGCTCAGCTCCGGCTACGCTACTCGATTACTTCCCAGAGGATTTTCTCACCATCATCGATGAGTCACACGTTACAGTTCCACAGATTGGCGGCATGTTCGAGGGCGATATGTCGCGCAAGCGCAACTTGGTCGAATTCGGTTTCCGTTTGCCGTCCGCAGTGGATAACCGCCCGTTGACCTTTGATGAGTTTGAACAGCGGGTCGGACAAACCGTATACATGTCCGCCACCCCAGGCGATTTCGAGCTTACGTCCTCGGATGGCGAATACGTAGAGCAGGTAATTCGCCCGACTGGTCTGGTGGATCCGAAGGTTACTGTCAAGCCCACCAAAGGGCAGATTGATGACCTCATTGATGAGGTGCGCACTCGCATATCGAAGCAAGAGCGTGTGTTGGTGACCACGCTGACTAAGCGTATGGCAGAGGACCTTACTGACTATCTGTTGGAGCAGGGGATAAAGGTGCGCTACCTGCACTCGGATATCGATACCTTGCAGCGCGTCGAATTATTGCGGCAATTGCGCTTGGGAGAATTCGATGTTCTCGTGGGCATTAACCTTCTGCGCGAGGGCCTTGACCTTCCTGAGGTCTCGCTCGTTGCCATTTTGGATGCGGACAAAGAAGGCTTCCTGCGCTCTACAACTTCGCTCATTCAGACCATTGGCCGTGCTGCCCGTAACGTGTCTGGCGAGGTCATCATGTATGCCGATAAAATCACCGACTCTATGCAAGAGGCAATTGAGGAGACGGAACGGCGCCGTGAGAAGCAGATTGCCTATAACCGGGAACATGGCATTGATCCGCAGCCGTTGCGTAAGAAGATCGCGGATATCCTTGACCAGGTCTATGAAGACGGCGGAGACGAGGAGGCTACTTCCGATCCTTCGGCCATGGTAGAAAAGCGGGATATTTCTAGTATGGCTACCGATGAGGTGCAGGCGCTTATCGACGACCTCTCGGCCCAAATGGGTGCAGCCGCCCGTGAGCTCAAATTCGAGCTGGCCGGCCGCCTACGCGATGAGATTGCCGATTTGAAGAAGGAATTGCGCGGCTTGAAAGAAGCGGGGATTTAGTTTTCTCCCCCTAAAAGTGTGCTGATTGATTCTGCGGGTGCTTCTCTAAACGGCTGCGCTAGTTATACTGAATAGGTGCCAGAAGCGCCGTTTAGTTGTCACTGTGAAATGGTTCAACTGCAAGGAGAATGATGCTTACCTATAAAAACATTGCCGTCGGCACCGATGGCTCTGAAACCTCCCTGCGCGCGGTTCGCGCAGCGGCGTCCATGGCACGGGCGTACGACGCCAAGCTGATTATTATCTCAGCCTTTTATAACCACGCTGGATCCATGCTTGGCGCTCCGAGGGGCGACGAAGCCGGTCTGCCCGTTGTAAGTGAGGACATGGCTGGGACCTATTTGACCAATGCCACCCGTATCGCCGAATCGGAAGGTGCGGAGCACATTGAAATCGTAGGAAAATCTGGAGACCCAGTAAAAGCCTTGTTGGAAGTAGGCCAGGACTATGATGTGGACCTGTTCGTTGTGGGCAACCGCGGCGTGAATTCCGTCCGTGGTCGAGTCTTCGGTTCTGTGCCAACGGAACTAACCCACAAGTCAACGGTAGACGTCGTCGTAGTTAATACCACCGAGGAACGTTAATCGTTTCTCGTTGTTACACTGGCAGTAATGCCCCTGTAGGCTAAATAAACACACCGGGTACATTCCCACAAAGAAAGGTCATCATGAGCGACTACAACTCGATCGTTGTCGGTACTGACGGTTCTAAGTCTTCTCTCCTCGCTGTAGAGCGAGCAGCAAAGATTGCCGCCGCATTCGATTCCAATCTGATCATCGGTTGTGCTTACTACGAGAACCAGGAGCAGGCTTCCAAGACCCTGCGCCAGGATTCCGTTACCATTTTGGGCGATGAGAAGGCCGAGGCTAACCTGAAGGACGCCAAGGCTCACGCTGAGAAGTTCGGTGCTTCTAAGGTCGAAACCGCTGTTCGCCCTGGTACTCCGGTCCAGGCCCTGATGTCCATCGTCAATGACAACGATGCTGACCTGCTCATCGTGGGTAACCGCGGCATCAACTCCCTGACCGGCCGCCTGCTGGGCTCCGTACCTGCAGACGTTGCTCGCCAGTCGGACTGCGACGTGATGATCGTTCACACTGTCAGCTAAATGTGGTGATTGAACCCGCCTTGGCCTTGTTAAGAAGACCAAGGCGGGTTTCGTCGTTAAGCGCTGCTTACTCCGTGGGGTGCGCGGCGTTGAAGGCTGCGGCAAGGGCACTGCCGTTTGCGCCCTGAATCAGTGGGATTGTGAAATGGCCCTCTTCATTGGCATCTGCCAGGGGGCTCAGGGAGCCATGCGAGAGCAGCTGCTCCTGCGGGCTTAGATTGCGGATGATCACAGAGTGAATCCGGTCTGGGTGCTCGTTAGCCACATCGCCGTAAGTCAATGGATCGTGCTGTCCGTCATCGCCGATCAGGATCCATTGCATGTCCGGGTAAGCGATGAGTAGATTGCGTAGCTGAACCCGCTTATGTTCTTGTCCGCTGCGGAAAAGGCCCGTCTCGGTCGGACCCCAGTCGGTGAGCAGCATGGGGCCTGCGGGGAAATTATGATGGGACAGGAATTTTTTCAGCGAGCCAAAAGTATTCCATGCTCCCGTAGAAAGATAGAACACTGGGGCCTTTGGGAATCGCTGTTGCAGCTGAGCATAGAACTCGGCCATTCCAGCAACGGCCTGTCGCTTGCTGGGGCGCTTAGCCCAAGAGTTCCACGCCGCTGTCAACGCACGTGGCAGCCACGTAACTAAAACCGTGTCATCAATATCGCTGATGATGCCAATCTTGGCGCTCGGATCCACGATGAGCACCTGGACTTCCACGGCTTGCGCGTTGGCGGCCTCGATCGTTGCCGTATGCCAACCAGGTTCTAACCCATGTTCGTGAACGAGGATGTCAACGTACCCGTTGCTATTGGTTGTGCCCGCGACGGTCTTTTCACCAATAGTCACTGAAATGTCGTGGTTTCCCACCTGAATAGTAAGAAACTGCTGGTAGCCGCGTTCACCCCAGGAATCCTTTTTGCCTTCATCAGGATCGTGCATGAGTACGCGGCCAACAACCCTTACTTGCTCGGTGGTGCCATACCCGGTATAGCCCACAATCTGGGGCTTCCATCCCCGCCGTAGAGAACGCTTCAAAGTAAAGGTGTTCAGCGAGCTTTCAGTTTTGCGCGCAATGTCAGATAAGGCCATGGCCTAAAGCTTACGGGAGCCTAAAGAACTTCGCCGCAGTCACCGACGAGGGTAAGCGACTGGGTAGCACGAGTGATGCAGACATAGAGATTCTGCAAACCCTGCGGGGAGGCATCGACGATCCTCTGCGGATCGAGTACCACCACATGGTCAAACTCTAAGCCTTTAAAGCGTTCTGCCGTGGCGGCGTCAATAACTGCTGTGAGCCTGCCGTCTGCCTCCCTGTGTACACCAGGGGTGTAGCTGCCCTGTGCAAGTCGGCGCACCTGCACGCCATCACGGATGGCTGTAGCCGGGATGGCATCAGGGTTAATCATCTCTAATAGTCCATTAGCCAGCTCAGTGATGGGCTGCGGGGTGCGATAGTTGACGGTGAGAAAATGGTGGCGGAAGCGCTGCGCCACGAACGGCTCCAGAGCCTCGCCCCAATCATCAACACCCGCCGGTGAGCCGGTCTGGGAAGTATCGCCCACCAAGGTCATCCACCGTGAAGGGCAACGACGAAAGAGCATCCGCCACTCCATGGGAGTTAATTCCTGGGCTTCGTCCACGATGATATGACCATACGCCCACGTATGGTCTTCGCGGGCGCGTTGGGCAGTGGTGCGCTTATCGCGTACCTCCTGACGGTGTGCCAAGGTCTCGGCGTCGATGACATCATGGGCAGAAAGAATTTCCGCTTCAAACATGTCATCGTCATTATCTGTGGACTCGGAAGAAGACAAGATATCTAGGGCGTCTTCTGCTTCTGCCACTTGTTCGCGCCACGCAGCATCATCGGCTGCCTTCTTTTCCTCAGGGTTGGGCAGGCCGATGAGGACGGCTAGCTCATCTAGGAGGGCGGCATCCGAATCTGTCCATGCTCGCCCTTGTTCTCGGTAGAGCGCCTCTTGAGTTTCATCGTCGTACCCGCGGGCAGCAGAGGCAATGCGCTCAGGTGAGGAGAATAGGCCAGCAAGCACGTCGGTGGGGTGGAGCTCGGGCCAGAACTCATCGATCAATGCAGTAACGGCCGTATCTTCTGCAAGGTCATCGTGGAATTGATCGATATCGGCGCGCGAAAGGAGGTTCTTCCCGCCGAGCGGATCCGCCCCGACCTTTTCAGCCATCTGCAATGCAAGGTCTTCTACGAGGTGCTCAATAAAGGCACCGCGAGCCTCATTGTGTGGCTTTCGCGAGCGCCGGGCCCGAGTGCGGGCTCTTTTCACCATGCCGGGCGTAACGCTTAAGCTGAGGCCATCAATTGCCAGCTCGCATGGGGCGGCAGGAAGAAGCTGATAGTCCTTGACCGCGGTGGAGAGAATCTCCACCATGGCGGCACTACCTTTGATTTCGCGAGCGACGAGGTCTTCCTCGTGTTCTGGTTCGATTCCGGGGAAGAGCCCGCCGATGGTTGATAGCACCACGCCAGTCTCGCCCAGTTCTGGCAGCACCCGTGAAATATAGTCCAAAAAGCTGCTATTAGGGCCCACGATGAGGACACCCGTGGCAGAAAGTAGTTCGCGGTGGGTATAGAGCAGGTAAGCCACACGGTGCAGAGCAACAGCGGTCTTACCCGTACCTGGGCCGCCTTCTACTACCATGACGCCGCGGGTGTTATCGCGGATAATCTCGTCTTGCTCTCGCTGGATGGTCTCCACGATTGACGCCATGTGGCCGGTACGTGCCCGTTGCATGGCGTGGTAGAGCGCCGATTCGCTCGCGACTCCTGCTTCTTCTTCTCGCACACCGGGGCCGGAAAGAACCTCATCGTGTATTCCGGTGACGGTGCGTCCCTTGGTGCGAATTTGGCGACGGGTGTGGACGCCTTCCGGTTGGGCCGTGGTAGCGAGATAGAAAGGCCGCGCCATTGGAGCACGCCAATCTAAAAGCAGTGTGCGATAGTCATCTTCGCGTGCATCTAGTCCCATGCGGCCGATGTAGCGGCGGTCTAGGCCTTCGGGGGTGGGATTATCGCCGGGGGCGTCGATATCAATGCGGCCAAAGACCAAGCCCATTTGGGCCACATTGAGACGATCAAGCTTTGCCTGCAACCCGTGGTATTCGGTTTCACGGCGCACCAAGGCGTCCGCGTCCGGCGTGGAAGGATCTACATCCGCCTGCACCTCATTAAGCCTTCTATTGGCTGCCGCCACCTCATCGTCGAGGCGCGAAAAAAGTCCGTCCACATAATCTTGCTCAGTAGCGATGGCTGTGCGCTCCGAGGAACCTGCAGCCGCCGCGTGCCTATTGGATGCTGAGTTCACGTGACTCCTTGGTAATTGGACGTTGATGGGGATGGGCCGGGCACGCTGTCCGGCAAGGGGAGAGATGAGTTTAGACCCTGCCATGACAAAGAACAACGGCCCAGCATAAGGCTGGGCCGTGTGTCACTGCCGAGTTATTCGGCCGCAGAAGTTGTGGCTACTTAGAGCGCTTTTCCAGCTTCTTGATTGCTGCCTCAATCTTCTTATTTGCCTCTTTTTGCAGCTTCTCAGCATGCTTGGAAGCCTTCTTGCTTGCGCGCTTGGACTTCGCACCATCCAGCTTGGCGACGGCCTTATCTGCACGTGCCTGAGCCTTGGTAGCGGCCTTTACAGCACCGGTACGGGCGGTGTCGCGATTGGCTTGTGCGGCCTCAAGCCAGTCACCCTTGTTATCTTCAACATAGGTCTTGGCATTATCGACAGAGTCCTCAATGAAGGACTTTGCGTTGCCCAGCAAATCGCGGCCAGACTCCTGCCAATCGTCCTTATTGTCTTCAACATAAGTCTTGGCATCGTCAACGTAAGACTTTGCGGTATCGAGCAACCCGCGGCCGGTGGACTGCCAGTCATCCTTGTTGTCATCTACATAAGCCTGTGCCTTTGCAGAGGTTTCGTTGATCCAGTCGCCGGCCTTGGTGGAAACCTCGTTGGCACGGGCGGAGAGCTCTTCGCGCTTCTGCTCGGACTCAGACTTGGTAGGCAGCGCCTGCTGAATCTTCTTGTTCGTGCGCTGACCAGCCTTTTGTGCGCGCCAACGAAGGGAAGGCTTGCCCTCGGTGTCCTGGGTAGCGATAAACAAGGCGCCGAGCAAAGCGGTATTGGTAAGGAAGCCGTTGCGGCGAGTTTCCTTGTCTTCCTTGTTATCTGCAGCCCAGAAGTTGTTCTTAGCAATCAAGTTGGGCAGAGTTGCGGCGGCCAGAACCGCAGCGGAGGTGCGCGGTGCCTTGCCCAGAGCCAAGGTGGAGCCGGCGCCTACCTTAGCGCCGCCAATAGCGCGGGTAACCAGTTCCGGGTCATTGGGAATATAGCCCTGGTACTCAGAAGGAACGGCCTTGCGCACGCTCTTGAGGAAACCTTCGGTTTCCTTTACATGCTCGGACGCGTTGCGCAGGTTGTCTACGCCTTCCCATACAAATACAGATGCCAGCATGGGGCGGGCAAGCTTGCGAATCATAGTCCTTAAAGCTCCTTAGCTCGTTGTTTTAGACCTATCGTGTGCTAGACCATTGTACGCGGAAATTGGCCACTGGATCACCAGCGGCGCTCCCACCAGTCTTCCAGCTTGGGGCGCTCCTCGCCCAAGGTAGTGGACTTGCCGTGACCGGGGCGCACGATCGTATTGTCCGGGAACTCATCAAAGATGCGCGCGGTGACGTCCTTATACAGGCGTACGAAGTCACCTTCAGAGGTGGTCTTGCCCAAGCCGCCCGGGAAGAGTGAATCGCCCACGAAAAGATTAATTACGCCATCGATGTTTGTAACTAGTGCAGCGCCGCCTGGGGTGTGGCCGCGCAAGATGATGATGGGGAGGTCGAGGCCCGCGAACTTGATGGAGTCGCCTTCGCGGAGCTCAACGTCTACCTCGGCTGGGATAGCCGGAGAATCAAGGAAGGACGCGTAGTGGATAGCGCCGGTCTCAGAGAGAACCTCTTTGAGCGCGCGTACGTGGTCCCAGTGGCGGTGGGTGGTTAGTACCGCGGTGATTTTAACGCCGGCCTTCTGGGCCATGTCGAGGAGTGCGGGGGCGTCATCGGCGGCGTCGACAAGCAAGCCTTCTTCGCCCGCCTGCAAAAGGTAGCAGTTATTGTCCATCTCGGACACAGAAATCTGATGTAACTGAAGCTCGTTAGTCATGTGTCCCAGCCTACGGGTACATTCGAGGGAAGATTGCAATCCCTAGTACTGGAGGTCTGAGCACAGTGGCTGATCGTTTGGTGGTGCGCGGTGCCCGCGAGCACAACCTCAAGGGCGTGGATATCGATATCCCTCGCGATAAAATGGTTGTTTTTACTGGTCTTTCCGGATCTGGTAAATCTTCGCTGGCTTTTGACACCATCTTCGCAGAAGGCCAGCGCCGCTACGTAGAATCCTTGAGTTCTTATGCCCGCATGTTTTTGGGGCAGATGGACAAGCCTAATGTGGAGTTTATTGACGGTCTGTCACCCGCAGTGTCTATCGATCAAAAGTCCACCAACCATAATCCGCGTTCTACGGTGGGCACGATTACGGAGATCTATGATTACCTGCGTTTGCTCTTCTCCCGTGCCGGAACGCCACACTGCCCAAAGTGTGATGCCGTAATCGAGCGCCAAACGCCACAGCAAATCGTCGATGCCGTGCTGGCGCTGGAAGAGAAACTGAAGTTTCAGGTGCTCGCACCGGTGGTGCGCAAGCGCAAAGGCGAGTTTGTTGATTTCTTCCAGGATTTGTCCGCTCAGGGCTATTCCCGCGTCCGAGTGGACGGGGAGACCTATCAGCTAAGCGATCCGCCCAAGTTGAAGAAGCAGATCAAGCACAATATTGAGGTAGTGGTTGATCGCCTGCAGGTAAAGGCCTCACAAAAGCAACGCTTAACGGATTCGGTGGAAACAGCGCTGCGCTTGGCAGATGGTCTAGTCACCATTGAGTTCGTGGATAGGGAAGAACTCACCCATACCTATTCGGAGAAGGCGGCCTGTCCGAATGGCCACACGTTGACCATTGAAGAATACGAGCCCCGTGCCTTTTCCTTCAATGCTCCGTTTGGCTCCTGCCCGGTGTGTGATGGCCTGGGTACCAAATTGGAAGTTGATGTTGATCTGCTCATTCCGGATCCAGATGCTCCAGCTGTAGATGCCATTCAACCGTGGCACTCCAGCCCCAATTCGCGCTACTTTGTCAAGTTAGTAGAGGGTTTAGGCAAGGCTATGGGGTTTGACCCCAAAACTCCGGTGAGTGAATTAACCGAGGAACAGCGCCACGCGCTGATCTATGGCACCGATGAGGAAGTCCAGGTTCGATATAAGAACCGTTACGGGCGCCAGCGTAATTGGACCGCCCCATTTGAAGGCGCTACCGGGTTTATTCACCGCAAGCTGGAAACTACCGATTCTCAATCCCAAAAGGATCGCCTGCTGCAATATACCCGCCGCGTGCCGTGTAGCACCTGTAAGGGCACCCGGCTGAAGCCGGAGATCTTGGCCGTCCGCTTGGCCTCTACGACTCACGGTGAGCAGTCCATTGCCGGGCTTTGTGCGCTCTCTATTGAAGACGCCTCTGAGTTCCTAGACTCCCTGGTGCTGGGGCACCGTGAGGAAATCATTGCCGGGGCAGTGCTTAAGGAGACTCAAGCCCGCCTGCGCTTCCTCCTGGACGTCGGTTTGAATTACCTCACGCTCGATCGCGGCGCGTCTACGCTTTCCGGCGGTGAGGCGCAACGTATCCGTCTGGCTACTCAGATTGGCTCCGGCTTGGCAGGGGTTCTGTACGTGCTCGATGAGCCATCCATTGGTCTGCACCAGCGTGATAACCAGCGACTCATCAAAACCCTGCAGCGGCTGCGCGATATCGGAAACACCCTCATTGTGGTCGAACATGATGAGGACACCATCCGTGAATCAGATTGGCTCGTCGATGTAGGCCCGCGTGCGGGCGAATATGGCGGCGAAGTGGTCTACCAAGGCCAACCATCCGGAATCGAACAGGTAGAAGAGTCCCTCACCGGACAATACCTTTCCGGCAAGAAGGTGCTCGCCGTACCGGACCAGCGCCGAGAGATTGATAAGGACCGCACCCTAAAGGTGGTGGGTGCTCGGGAGAATAATCTCAAGGGCATCAACGTGGAAATCCCGCTGGGAGTGCTGGTATGTATTACTGGTGTGTCTGGCTCGGGTAAATCCACCGTGGTCAATGAGATTTTGGCTAAGACTTTGGCCAATAAACTTAACCGCGCCCGCCAGGTTCCCGGCCGTGCCAAGCGCGTCGAAGGTGTGGAGCACCTAGATAAGCTGGTGCAAGTTGACCAAAGTCCGATTGGCCGTACCCCGCGTTCTAACCCGGCGACCTACACGGGTGTCTTTGACAAGATCCGTAACCTTTTTGCCGAAACCCAGGAAGCAAAGGTCCGCGGCTACAAGGCTGGACGCTTCTCCTTTAATGTCAAGGGCGGGCGCTGTGAGGCGTGCCAGGGCGATGGCACCATCAAAATCGAGATGAATTTCCTTCCAGATGTTTATGTGCCGTGTGAGGTGTGTGAAGGAGCACGCTATAACCGCGAAACCTTGGAGGTGCACTACAAGGGCAAAAACATTGCCGAGGTTCTAGACATGCCCATCTCTGAGGCAGCGGACTTCTTTGAACCCATCAACTCCATTCACCGCTACCTTGCCACGCTTGTCGACGTCGGCTTGGGTTATGTACGCCTTGGCCAAGCTGCTACTACGCTTTCCGGCGGCGAGGCGCAGCGCGTCAAGCTAGCTTCCGAGCTGCAAAAGCGTACCAACGGTAGGACGATTTACATTCTGGATGAGCCGACTACTGGACTGCACTTTGAGGATATTCGCAAGCTGATGCTGGTTATCCAAGGCTTGGTGGACAAGGGTAATTCGGTGCTTGTTATTGAACATAACCTTGATGTCATCAAGGCAGCGGACTGGATTGTTGATATGGGCCCGGAAGGCGGTGCGGGCGGCGGTACCGTTGTGGCGCAGGGAACCCCTGAAGACGTTGCGCAAGTAGATGGCTCCTATACCGGTGGCTACCTAAAGGGCATGTTGAAGTAGGGCAAAGCGTGAAAAATATCCGCCTTGTAGTTAGCCTGCTCGCAGCTCTCGGTCTGTGTACCATGAGTGCCTGCTCTAGCGACCCCAAGATAGAAGATGCCCCAGTGTCAACGACTACCTCTGCGGTGCCGGATCCAGCTGAGGTGCGTGCTCAGCTTGACCGTGCGGTGGACAAAACCGCAAAGAAGTATCATGCAAAGGTAGGGGTCGCCATTTCCGCAGGTGAAGACACTTTTGCGTCGGGCGATAAAGGCGAGGGGCCAGTGTGGTCCACCATCAAGGTGCCCATCGCCATTGCGGCGCTTAAAGACGGTGCGGATAAAAGCTTGGTGGACTTGGCTATTAAGGAATCTGATAATGATGCCGCTTTTGCCTTGTGGTCGCAGGTGCAATGGCGCGAGGGTTCGGCAGAAAATGCGGTCAAAGCTTTACTCGACGACTACGGATCACACGCAGATATTCACGACTCCGCTTTTGGCTATTCCACGTGGCCGTTAAAGGACCAAGCAGTATTTGGCGCTGAACTGCCGTGCATTCCAGAAGCGGACTACGTCCACAAGGTACTCAAAGACATTGTGTCTTGGCAAAGGGTAGGCCTGTCTGCGCAGCCGCGAACCCGTGCGAAAAGCGGTTGGGGCTTGGACGAGGAAGAAAACGAGTACACCTACCGTCAATTCGGAGTTCATGAGGTAGATGGAAAGCGCGTGGGAGTAGCGCTATCTGTGGTGATGGACGGAGAGGACTACGCCGATGCCGAACCAGCGGTTAAGTACCTCGCCCATCAGCTGGTAGACATCGTGGATACTGGGGTAGATGCAGGGGACATTAAAGCAGTCACCCATTGTAAAACCCGCTAGGAGCGTAGCAATTTGGTAGGAGCGGAAGGAGCTGCTATTGTCAAAGGCACTACCGCCCATGACGCCTTGTCGAGGTTCGTGGGTCACAAGCGGAGTTTCTCCCACCCGATGCCACGAACACGCTTCGTAGGATAAAGGTAAAGGTAACCAAGCATTCACGCTTGGCACTGTGAGAACTCCCGGCTGTCTATGGCAGACCGGGTTTGCTTCGTTTGTGGTCCCGGTAGGTGAACTACTTACTCATACACCCCCTAATCGAGGAGAACCACAATCAGCGCTGAAGCTCGCATCAATGAGCGTATCCGAGTACCCGAGGTCCGTTTGGTAGGCCCCGGTGGTGAACAGGTGGGCATCGTCCGTACCGATGATGCTCGCAAGCTTGCATACGAGGCTGACCTTGACCTAGTCGAGGTAGCTCCGAAGGCAAAGCCCCCAGTGGCCAAGATCATGGACTACGGCAAGTTCAAGTACGAGCAGGCTCAGAAGGCTCGCGAGGCCCGTAAGAACCAGCAGCAAACCGTGGTGAAGGAACAGAAGTTCCGTCCGAAGATCGATGATCACGATTATGAGACCAAAAAGGGTAACGTAGTCCGCTTCCTCGAGAAGGGATCCAAGGTCAAGGTGACCATCATGTTCCGTGGTCGTGAGCAGTCGCGTCCGGAGCTCGGTTTCCGCCTCTTGGAGCGTTTGGCTGATGACGTTGCCGAAGTTGGCGTCGTTGAGTCGCGCCCCAAGCAGGATGGTCGCAATATGACCATGGTCTTGGGTCCGGTTCGCAAGGGCAAGAAGTAGACCAGATTCCACGTAGGATTTAAGGACTTAATACTCATGAAGCAGAAGACCCACAAGGGCACCGCAAAGCGTATCAAGGTGACCGGTTCCGGCAAGCTGCGCCGTGAGCAGGCTGGCCGCCGCCACCTGCTGGAAGGCAAGCCGTCCAAGCGTACCCGCCGCCTGAAGGGCACCGAGGCAGTCGCAAAGCCTGACACCAAGCGCGTAAAGCGTCTGCTCGGCCGCGCTTAGTAGCGCCGAATCAACCCACATCCGCCATCACAATCTGAATTAAGGAAGTATCACTGTGGCACGAGTAAAGCGCTCAGTTAACGCCAAGAAGAAACGTCGCGCGATTCTGAAGTCCGCTAAGGGCTACCGCGGCCAGCGTTCCCGCCTGTACCGTAAGGCGAAGGAGCAGTGGCTGCACTCCATGACTTACGCTTACCGCGATCGTCGCGCCCGTAAGTCTGAGTTCCGTAAGCTGTGGATCCAGCGCATCAACGCTGCTGCCCGCATGAACGACATCACCTACAACCGCCTCATCCACGGCCTGCGCCTGGCTGAGATCGAGGTTGACCGCAAGATCCTCGCTGAGCTTGCTGTTAATGACTTTGAGGCATTCTCCGCACTGTGCGAGGCTGCCAAGGCTGCTCTGCCTGAGGACGTAAACGCTCCTAAGGCTGCCTAATCATTAGAGCTTTCGTGCCCGCATTCTCCGGCCTTGTTAACCGGGGGATGCGGGCATTTTGGTTTTCGTTACCTTTGTTTAACTAGGGTGCTCGGCCTCACATGCTAGATTTAATCCAGACCCCGTGAAAGCCGAGACCCAGGAGAACATTTCCTATGACGAATCCAAACGGAGACTACCAACCTGATAATGGCGAGTACTCTGGACCGTCTGATTACAATAACCAGGGTCAGCAGTACAACCCTTATAACCAGCAAGCTAACTACCAGCCGCAGTATGGCCAAGGCTATGCACCGCAACCCAACATGGGTGCTTACCCGGTGCAGCAACAGTATGTGGCTCCGGGCCAGCAGAAGTCGTGGATCGCCACCTTGCTATTGTGCTTTTTCTTAGGCTGGTTCGGTGCACACAACTTTTACACTGGCCGAACGACTTTCGGCGTGTCACAGTTGGTGCTCAATATCTTGGGCTGGGCTACCTTCTGGTTCTTGCTCGGATTCGCCTTCTGGGCCATCCTCGGTCTTTGGGTGTTTATTGAGTTCATCATGATCATCGCCGGTGCCGGTGATTACGACAAGGACGCCCGCGGCGTCCCG
Organism: Corynebacterium nasorum; assembly: GCF_030229765.1. NCBI lineage: Bacteria > Bacillati > Actinomycetota > Actinomycetes > Mycobacteriales > Corynebacteriaceae > Corynebacterium > Corynebacterium nasorum. Next base: position 175,808 of record NZ_JASPGY010000005.1, read on the forward strand.
CTCGCTAAGTAGAACTCGCCTATACGATCCTGTTGCCGTGCGGCAGCAGGATTTTTCGGTGTTATAAGGGACTCAGGGGCGAGTCTGAGAAGAGAGAATTGGCAGGTAGGGTAGTAGCCATGAATTTGGATTTTGACTCTGCCTTTACTGAACGCACTCCGCGCATTGTTAACGCAGCTAAGCTGCATCGTGCGGCTAACCGGAAGAAGGGGAAGCAATTCCTCATTGAGGGAGAAAATGCGGTAGACGCGGCGGTATCTACCGGTGCTGCAGTCGACGTTTTTGTTACTGAGAAGGCGGCAGAGCGTTTTGGTGACATCATCACTGCGTGCGGCTACATGGGAGTGTACGTCCATCCCATCACCGATAAGGCGGCTAAGCACCTTTCCGATACAGCCACGACTACGGGACTCTTTGCGCTTTGCAAGCCGGTGCTCTGGTCCGCGGGCAAAATTCTGAACGGCAAACCAAGCCTCGTTTCCGTTCCCGTGCTCACTTCTGAGCCGGGCAATGCCGGCACCTTGATTAGAACCTCGGATGCAATGGGCGCCGATGGTGTCATCTTCGCAGGTGAGACCGTTGATCCCCTGAGCTGCAAGGTATCGCGCGCTTCGGCCGGCTCGTTGTTTCACGTACCTGTAGCGCGGGACCCCAATATTAAAGACGTGCTGGGTCAGCTGCGTAAGTCGGGCATGCAGATTGTGGCAACTGCTGCCGACGGTGAAGTGGACCTAGCGGAGGCAGACCTGTCTCAGCCAACAGCGTGGCTATTTGGCAATGAGGCACACGGGCTCGGCGAGCTTCTGGAGGAAGCAGACATGCGGGTGCGGATTCCACTGCGTGGACGCGCAGAATCTCTTAACCTCGCAACTGCCGCAAGCATTTGCCTTTATGAGTCGGCTAAGGCGCAAGCGGATAACTAGTGTGACCCGTATGAAAAGGGGGTCCCTGGCGCGGTCGCGCTAGCCGCAACAGAGTAAGATTGCACGCGTTAGTTTTCGCGCGAGAAGAAGGTACGAAATACGTGTCCGATACACCGCAGATCGAATTGACCGAAGAGGCTCTTGGGGCCGCGGCCGATAAGGCTATCGCAGCCTTCGACGCAGCCGAAACACTAGATGAGTTGGCTGCTGCCCGCCGTGAACACCTAGGAGACGGCGGCTATATTCCGCAGGCTCGCCAATCGCTGGGGCAGCTGCCCAAGGACCAGCGCAAAAGCGCCGGCAAGGCCGTCAACATGGCCCGCGGCAAGATGGAAAAGCGCTTTGCTCAGGTTAAGGATGTCTTGGAACAGCAAGCTCGCGAGGAGCAGTTGCGAGCCGAGACCGTAGATGTCACGATTCCTACCACCCGCACCCAGACCGGTGCCCTTCACCCGATTACCGCGTTGTCTGAGCGCATCGCTGATATTTTCGTCGGCATGGGATGGGAAATTGCGGACGGCCCAGAAATCGAGGCAGAGTACTTTAACTTCGATGCTCTGAACTTCAAGCCGGACCACCCAGCACGTACCTTGCAGGATACGTTCCACGTCTCGGGCGAGGGTTCTAGGCAGGTGCTGCGTACCCATACCTCCCCGGTACAGGTGCGCACCATGTTGGAGCGCAACGTGCCGCTTTATATTGCCTGCCCGGGGCGCGTATTCCGCACAGATGAGCTGGATGCCACCCATACCCCGGTTTTCCACCAGATAGAAGGATTGGCCGTTGATAAAGGCCTGACCATGGCTCACCTGCGCGGCACACTAGAGCACTTGGCCAAAGTACTCTTTGGGCCGGAAACTACTACGCGTATGCGCGTGAACTACTTCCCATTTACTGAGCCCTCTGCCGAGGTTGATGTGTGGTTCCCTAATAAGAAGGGCGGCGCCGGTTGGATCGAGTGGGGCGGCTGCGGCATGGTCAACCCCAATGTTCTTCGCGCCGTAGGCGTAGATCCAGAGGAATACACGGGCTTTGCCTTTGGCATGGGCCTTGAACGCACACTGCAGTTCCGCAATGGATTGACCGATATGCGCGATATGGTCGAAGGCGATGTTCGCTTTACTCTACCGTTCGGCGTACAGGCCTAAACCCAGAAAGGATAGACACACTAATGCTTATTTCCCAAGACTGGGTTACCCGCATCCTCGGTGCTAAGAACCCCGGTTGGAGCGTTTCCGCTGCCGATATGGATTCTGGATTCGTGCGCGTAGGTTTTGAGACCGAGGGATACGCCGCTGTTCCAGAGAGCACGGGGCCTCTGGTTATTGGCCAGGTCGTAGAGATTGAGGAGCTCACTCAGTTTAAAAAGCCCATTCGCTACTGCCAGGTGAATGTAGGCCAGGCTAATGGCACGGGCGAGCTGCAGGGCATCATTTGTGGCGCTCGCAATTTTCGCCTGAATGACTATGTTGTTGTCGCGCTTCCCGGCTCGGAGCTTCCTGGTGGCTTCAAGATCGCGGCACGCGAGACCTACGATCACATTTCTAATGGCATGATGTGCTCCGGCGCTGAACTCGGCTTGGGCGCGCAAGCCAACGGCATCATCGTCTTAGGCGATGAAGTCGCCGATAAGGTGGGCGAGGATGCGCGCCCGATTATCGGCTTGCACGATACCGACTTTGACGTAAACATCACCCCAGATCGTGGTTATGCACTTTCCGCACGCGGTTTGAGCCGCGAGATTGCCTCCGCTTTTGATCTGGAGTTTGCCGATATTGCCCAGGATCCTTCCGCGGCTGGCATAGATACCTCCGCTGTGCCGGAGGCGCAGGGCTCGCTTATCGACGTCACTGTGGCCCCCGAAACCAAGGCACAGCGCTTTGGCCTCCGCAAGGTCAGCGGCATCGACCCGCAGGCACGCACCCCGTTTTGGCTGGAGCGCGAGCTAATGCTCTGCGGCCAACGCAGCGTGAATTTGCCTACGGACATTACTAACTATGTGATGTTGCTTTTGGGCGCACCAATGCATGCCTTTGACGCCAACGTGATTCAGGGGAACCTCGTTGTCCGTAACGCAGCGGAGGGGGAGAAGTTTGAGACTCTGGATCATGTAAAGCGAGAACTTTCTGCAGAAGACGTGGTCATCTGTGATGACAATGGCATCCAGTCCTTGGCCGGCGTGATGGGCGGGACTACCTCTGAAATCTCGGCGGAAACCACAGACGTTGTCTTTGAATCTGCTATTTGGGATCCGATTACCGTCGCGCGTACCTCTCGCCGCCATAAGTTGTCTTCCGAATCCTCTCGCCGGTTTGAGCGCGGCGTAGATCCGGCGATCGTAGAGGTCGCCCTAGACACCGCATGTGCGCTGCTCCAGCAGCTAGCAGGCGGCACCATTGAAAAGGGTCGTACGCTTATCGGGGACGTCGCCAAGCGCGAGCCCATTGTTCTGCGCACCGCAAAAGCCAGTGAATATGCCGGCGTTGACTACTCCCGTGAGACCGTTATTTCCCGTCTGGAAGAAGTCGGCTGCACCGTCGCGGATGAAGGTGAGCAACTGCAGGTAACACCAGCAACCTGGCGCACTGATATTGCAATGGATGTTGACCTCGTCGAGGAGATTCTGCGCCTTGAGGGCTTGGAGGATATTCCAGCCGTGCTGCCTACCCCGGCCGGTGGCCGCGGGCTAACCCCTGCGCAGAAGCGTCGTCGGGCTATCGGGCATGGTCTTGCCTATGCCGGCTATGCCGAGGTATTGCCTGCACCGTTCGTGGCTAATAATACGTTTGATGTATGGGGCCTCGACAAGGATGATGCTCGCCGCCGTACCGTAGAAGTGCAAAATCCGCTTGAGGCGGATAAGGCCATCTTGTCTACGACGCTGCTGCCGAACATGTTGGAGGCCATCGCCCGCAATGTGGCTCGTGGCCGCAGCGACCTCGCACTGTACGGGCTGCAGCAAGTGGCGGTCAAGCGCGCCGAGGCATCCCCTATGCCTTCCGTAGAACAGCGACCTTCTGCAGAGGTGGTTTCTCAGCTCCTTGATACCCTGCCTGAGCAGCCGCTTCACGTTGCTACGGTGGCTACGGGCAATATTGAACATGAAGGCCCGTGGGGCGAGGGCCGTGCATATACCTACGCCGATGCTATCGAATCCGCCCGTCAGGTCGCTCGCGCCGCTGGTGTGGATATTGAGCTGGAGGCAGCACAGGTTCTGCCGTGGCATCCTGGCCGCTGCGCGGCCGTGAAGGTGGCTGGCACCGACGTAGTACTGGGCCATGCTGGTGAGCTGCACCCGCAGGTCTTGGAGGCCCTGAACCTACCTGCGCGTACGTGCGCTATGGAGCTGGACATTAGCGCCATGCCGTTGGAAGAAAAGTTCCCCGCACCGGTGTTGTCCTCGTTCCCCGCATTGCACCAAGACATTGCCTTGGTAGTGGATGAAGACGTACCCGCCGAGCGTGTACGCGCCATCGTGGAAGAGGGAGCAGGAGAGCTCATCGAGTCCGTCGAACTCTTCGATATTTTCCGTGGTGAGCAGCTAGGAGATGGCAAGAAGTCCTTGGCCTTCCAGCTTCTATTCCGTGCCGCGGACCGCACGTTGACGGATGACGAAGTCAACGAGCACCGCATGGCGGCGGCGGAATTGGCTAAGCAGCGCTTGGGCGCAGAAATGCGCGCGTAGTTAAACCCTGCTCAGGGGCGGTGAGATTTAACTCACCGCCCCCTTTTTTCATACATTATTTTCATTACTCGACGTTCATTTACCTGCGGAATCGGACAATCTGACTGAATAACATACGGTTGGGTGTATTTATTGCTATAGTCCCTTCTATGACGATTTCAGTAGCAATAGCAGGTGCGACCGGGTACGCGGGAAGCGAAATCCTTCGCCTGCTGCTGTCGCACTCGGCGTATCTTGGCGGTGAACTACGCATTGGGGCGCTAACTGCCTATTCCACCGCAGGGAAGAAGGTCGCTGAGCTTATGCCGCACCTCCCGCAGCTGGCAGACCGTGCCATTGTGGGCACGACCGCTGAAAATCTTCGCGGGCACGACATTGTATTTTTGGGCCTTCCACACGGTCATTCTGCGGCGATTGCTCAGTACGTGGGGCCGCAGACCACGGTGATCGATTGTGCGGCCGATTTTCGCCTCCGCAATAAGACGGACTGGGACGCCTTTTATGGCGGAGAGTACGCCGGGCATTGGCCTTATGGAATTCCCGAGATTCCAGGCAATAGGGAAGTGCTGCGCCATGCCAACCGGGTAGCTGTGCCGGGGTGTTTTCCCACGGCGGTAACCCTCGCAGGTTTGCCGGCTGTTGCCCACGAACTCATTAAGCCGAGCCTCTCGGTGATTGCTATTACCGGTGTTTCCGGAGCCGGGAAGAAGGCCTCCGTGGCACAACTCGGCGCGGAAACTATGGGAAACCTGAAGGCATATAAGCCCGGCGGCACGCACCGACATACCCCGGAAATCGTGCAAAATCTGCAGCCGTTTGCGCAGGAAAAAATTGACGTCAGCTTCACCCCGGTTCTAGCTCCCTTACCCCGAGGCATCTTGGCGACCATAACGGCGGGGATGAAAGAGGGCGTCGGCAAGCGGGAAGTAGAGACTGCATTCGGTGAGTTTTATGCCCAAGAGCCCTTCTGTCACGTGCTTGCCGCCGGTCAGCAGCCCGAGACCCAAAACGTTGTAGGTACCAATATGGTGCACCTCCAAGCCCATGTGGATGAACGCGCTCGACGCCTCGTGGTTACCGCAGCACTGGACAACCTGTGCAAAGGAACAGCCGGCGCCGCCGTGCAATGTATGAACCTAATACTCGGCTGGGATGAAACCTTGGGCTTGCCGCAAGCGGCCGTGGCCCCATAAAAACTAGGAGAAAATTATGACTGCAGCAGGAATTACCGGCCCGGCCGGCTTTAGCGCCGGCGCTACCACAGCGGGGATTAAACCCTCAGGCAAACCCGATATGGCATTAGTTGTCAATAACGGACCACGCTTTGATGCGGCGGCGGTATTTACCCGTAATCGTGTTGTGGCCTCGCCGGTGAAACTCTCCCGCAAGGCGGTGGCCGATGGCCAGCTTGCCGCTATTGTCTTTAACTCTGGAAACGCCAATGCGTGCAATGGCCCGCAGGGTGATGCGGATGCCTCCGCATTGGTAGCCGAGGTCGCCCACTCCTTAGCCCTTCCAGAAGGAAATATTGCCGCCTGTTCGACCGGGCTTATAGGAGAGCCTTTGCCTATGGAAAAAGCATTGGCTGGTGCAGGCGCTGTGGCGAAGGCCCTCGGCGGCAGCGCGGACCATGCTCACGCAGCGGCCGAGGCTATTTTGACCACCGATACCGTAACTAAGGAAGCCGCCTATGTTGGGGCCGGCTGGTCCGTTGGGGCCATGGGCAAGGGGGTGGGCATGATGGCTCCCTCGCTGGCGACGATGTTGGTGTGCCTTACTACCGACGCCGCCGCAAGCGCCGCTGCCCTCCAGAGCGCCCTGGACAAGGCCGTGTCGCAGACCTTCAACACTCTCGACGTCGATGGATCAACTTCTACTAATGACGTGGTGATCCTCATGGCCTCTGGGGCCTCGGGTGTTTCGCCCAGCCAAGAAGAGCTTGAAACGGCGGTGCTGGCGGTTTGCTCAGACATTGCGGACCAATTGCAAGCAGATGCAGAAGGTGTAACCAAGCGCGTCAAGATCACTGTGGAAGGCACTGTCACCGACTACCAGGCCCTCAACGCCGCGCGCACCTTGGGCCGCGACAACCTGTTCAAGTGCGCCATGTTCGGCTCTGATCCGAACTGGGGGCGCGTCCTTGCGGCGGTGGGGATGGCAGATGCAGAAATGGACCCGGAAAATATCTCGGTCTATTTCAATGGCCAGCCGGTGTGTCGCGCCTCGACGGGTGTACCCGGCGCGCGCGAGGTGGACCTTAGCGGGACTGATATCGATGTCTGCGTGGACCTTGGAACGGGAGGTGCTGGGTCTGCGTTCGTGCGGACCACGGATCTCTCTCACGCCTACGTGGAAATCAATTCGGCGTATAGCTCCTAGGGAGGAGATGAAAATGTTTAGTGGGCTTAGTGATCAAGAGCGCGCCACCGTCCTAGCGGATGCCCTCCCGTGGCTTCAACACTATCGGGACACCATCGTAGTGGTGAAATACGGCGGCAACGCCATGGTGGACGAAGAACTTAAAGCTGCCTTTGCCGCGGACATGGTCTTTTTGCGCACCGTGGGCGTTAAGCCGGTGGTGGTGCATGGCGGTGGACCACAGATCAACTCCATGCTCCACAAGCTTGGTATAGAAGGGGAGTTTCGAGGCGGCTTTCGCGTGACCTCTCCGGAGATCATGGAAGTAGTTCGCATGGTGCTTTTTGGGCAGGTAGGTCGCGGGTTAGTCAACCTCATCAATTCGCACGGCCCATATGCGGTGGGGACCTCTGGCGAAGACGCGGGACTATTCCGGGCCACCAAAAGGTTGGTGGAAGTCGATGGAAAACCTACCGATATCGGGATGGTCGGAGACATTGTAGAGGTCAATCCCACGGCCGTGATGGACATTATCGACGCTGGGCGCATCCCAGTGGTCTCGACCATCGCACCGGGAGAGGATGGCGCAATTTATAACATCAATGCCGATAGCGCGGCTGGGGCTTTGGCTAGCGCAATCGGGGCAGAGCGTTTGGTCATTCTCACAAATGTGGAAGGGCTATACACGGACTGGCCAAACCGCGAATCTCTCGTGTCCAAGATCGACCGTGGTCAACTTTCCAGGCTTCTTCCCCGACTGGACTCCGGCATGATTCCCAAGATGGAATCTTGCCTCAAGGCAGTAGAAGGCGGGGTATCGGCCGCGCACGTTATCGACGGCCGGATTGGCCACTCGGTGCTGCTAGAGCTTTTAACCCCGGGTGGCGTCGGAACCATGGTGTTGCCAGATGATTATAAGCAACACGACTACCCCGAGGGGACCATATTCAGGAAGGATGATGCAGCATGAACAAGGCACAGGGCTTGACACAGCGGTGGACGGAGACGGTCGTTGATACCTATGGCACACCGTCCATAGGTCTCGTCTCCGGCCAAGGGGCAACGATTAACGATGAGCAAGGTAAGTCTTATATTGATCTACTAGCAGGCATTGCGGTTAATTCCTTGGGATACGGCAATGAGCACGTAGCACAGGCGGTATTCCACCAGGCGCGCACTTTGGCGCATACCTCGAACCTCTTCGCCACTCAGCCAGTGCTGGATGCGGGAGCGAAGCTGATTGAGCGCGTGGGAGACGATAGCGCCCGAGTGTTCTTCTGTAACTCTGGCGCCGAAGCCAATGAGGCTGCATTTAAGCTTGCTCGCCTGACCGGGCGCCGGCGAATCCTCGCTGCCGAGCACGGCTTTCATGGACGAACCATGGGGGCGCTGGCCTTGACCGGTCAGCCCGATAAACAGCGCTCTTTCCGCCCGTTGCCGGGAGGAGTGGAGTTCTATCCGTTCGGGGATGTGGAGTATCTGCGTCAGCTGGTGGAACAAGATCCCCAGGACACTGCGGCCATAATCCTGGAACCTATTCAGGGAGAAACTGGCGTCATTCCGGCCCCTGCGGGGTTCATGAAAAAGGTCAGCGAGCTGTGCGATGAATACGGAGTCCTATTAATCGTTGACGAGGTACAAACAGGCGTAGGCCGTACCGGGACGTTCTTTGCCCACGAGGTAGAAGGAATTCAACCGGACGTTATCACTATGGCGAAAGGCTTAGGTGCCGGACTACCCATCGGCGCAACGATTACCCGAGGGCGTGCCAAGGGTCTTTTTGGGCCCGGCTCTCATGGCACCACCTTTGGCGGGAACCCCGTGGCGTGCGCTGCGGCAAACGTAGTTCTTGACACCGTAGATGCGGAATTGCTCGCAGAGGTGACCCGCAAGGGGGACTATGTGCGGCAGGAATGTGAAAAATTATCAATTGTAGATCGTGTGCGCGGCCGAGGTCTTATGCTGGGCCTTGTATTAAGCGCACCGGTGGCTAAGCAGGCCGTGCGGGACGGGCTCGCACACGGGCTTATTCTCAACGCTCCCAACGAGAATGTTCTTCGACTAACCCCACCTTTGGTCATTTCCCAGCATGAACTCGACACAGCACTATCAACTCTCGGAACCATATTGGAGGAACTGGCATGAGCTTGCGGCACTTCCTAGCTGACGATGATCTCAGCCCACAAGAACAAGCGACGGTTTTAGATTTAGCTGAAAAGCTAAAGAAGGAGCCCTTTGCAGAGCGCCCCTTAGAAGGCCCCAAGACCGTGGCGGTTCTCTTTGATAAAACGTCTACGCGCACCCGCTTTTCCTTTGAAACCGCGGTAGCGAATATGGGCGGCAGGGGTATTACCGTCGACACTTCTACAACCCAGATGGGCAAGGGGGAATCTTTTCAAGATACGGCGGCGGTGCTTTCAAGGTACGTGGAGGCCATTGTGTGGCGTACGTTTGAGCACGACAATCTGCTCCAGATGGCAGAGACTGCTACCGTACCTTTGATTAATGCGCTTTCTGATGACCTACATCCCTGCCAGATCCTGGCTGATTTGCTGACCTGTCGCGAGAATCTAGGTGATCTGCCGGGTAAAAAGGCCGTCTACCTGGGCGATGGCGATAATAATATGGCCAACTCGTACATGATCGGTTTTGCCACGGCCGGTATGGACGTCTCCATCGTTGCGCCAGAGGGATTTCAGCCTCGCCAGGAATTTGTCGACCGTGCGCGTCAGCGGGGCAATATCACCATTACCGATGATGTCAATGAAGTAGAAGGCGCAGACGTCGTGATTACGGATACCTGGGTTTCTATGGGACAGGAAAATGATGGTCGTGATAGGCGCACGCCGTTCCTGCCTTATCAGGTTGACTCGACCATAATGAGCAAAACACATAAGGATGCAATATTCTTACATTGTTTGCCGGCGTACCGTGGAAATGAGGTCACGACTGAGGTGATCGATGGTCCGCAGTCGCGAGTCTTCGATGAAGCGGAAAATCGCCTGCATGCGCAGAAGGCGCTTCTCGTCTGGTTGCTCGAAGTAAATAAGGAGATCAACTAAGTAATGAACACCCCGACCACCCGCAATGCTCGGCAGGCCAAGATTCTAGAGATTTTGGACCGCAATCGCGTCACCAGCCAGGTGCAGCTATCCGAGCTGCTTCTCGCAGACGGCATTGACATCACGCAGGCTACTTTGTCCCGTGACTTGGATGAGTTGGGAGCGAAGAAGGTAAAGCGTGATGGCGGCCGTTCCTATTACATGGTCGGCGGTGAGCTGGAGCAATTTGAAGATCAGGTGGGCGGGCCCCGCGAAAAGCTGCGACGCATGCTCGATGAATTGGTGGTATCCCATGATTCTTCCGGCAATATTGCGATGCTGCGCACGCCAGCTGGCGCGGCCCAGTACCTGGCTAGTTTTATTGACAGGGTAGGGCTGCACGATGTCATTGGTTGTATCGCCGGTGATGACACCATTTTCGTCTTGGCGCGCGAGGGTGTCACAGGCGCAGATTTGGCCGTGACGCTTACCACGCGGAATCTTTAGACGGTGGGAGTGGAAATTCTTACCACCGTCGTATATTATGTACTTAAATGAATTGTTTCCAATAGATCGAGGAGATTTACCATGTCCGCACGCGTAGTCTTGGCCTACTCCGGTGGCCTTGATACTTCTGTTGCTATTCCGTATCTGGCAAAAATGACCGGCGGCGATGTTGTTGCCGTTTCCCTGGACTTGGGTCAAGGTGGCGAGGATATAGAATCGGTGCGCCAGCGTGCACTTGACTGCGGTGCCGTAGAGTCCATCGTTATCGATGCCAAGGATGAGTTCGCAGAGGAATACTGCGTTCCTACCATTAAGGCAAACGGCATGTATATGAAGCAGTACCCGCTAGTATCGGCCATTTCCCGTCCGCTCATTACCAAGCACCTTGTTAAGGCTGCCCAGGAATTTGGCGGCACCCACGTCTCCCACGGTTGCACCGGCAAGGGCAATGACCAGGTACGCTTTGAGGTTTCTTTCCGTGCCCAGGATCCTTCTCTCGAAATTATCGCTCCTGCACGTGATTATGCGTGGACCCGCGATAAGGCCATCGCCTTTGCGGAGGAGATCAACCTGCCAATTGAGCAGTCCGCCTCCTCGCCATTTTCTATCGACCAGAATCTGTGGGGCCGCGCCGTCGAAACTGGATTCCTAGAGGATCTGTGGAATCCACCGACAAAGGACCTATACGCCTACACCGAGGATCCGGGTCTGGGCAATGCCCCGGATGAAATCATCCTCTCCTTTGAAAAGGGCATCCCTGTGGCGGTAGATGGCCAAAAGATGTCCCCGCTGCAGATCATTGAAGAGGTCAACCGCCGCGCAGGTGCGCAGGGCATTGGTCGCCTAGATATGGTCGAGGACCGTTTGGTGGGCATTAAGTCCCGTGAGGTCTACGAAGCTCCGGGTGCAATGGTCCTTATCCAAGCACACGAAGCGCTAGAGGATGTCACTGTGGAGCGCGAGTTGGCTCGCTACAAGCGCCTCACCGATGCTCGTTGGTCCGAGGAGGTCTACGACGGCCTCTGGCATTCGCCGCTGAAGCGTTCCCTGGACGCTTTCATTGCGGAATCTCAGGAAAACGTTACCGGCGATATTCGCCTAAGTATGCACGCCGGCACCGCCACGGTGACCGGGCGCCGCTCTGGCCAGTCGCTGTATTCCTTTGATCTCGCCACCTATGACACCGGCGATTCCTTCGACCAAACCGCCGCAAAGGGCTTTGTTCAGCTGCACGGCCTGTCTACCCAAATTTCCAATCAGCGCGACCGCGACGGCGGTTTCCCGACCAGCGCCCAGAAGTAGAAGCATATGGAACCACATAAGACTAATGAGGGTGCCCTGTGGGGCGGCCGCTTTTCCGGCGGACCCTCCGAGGCAATGTTTGCCCTCTCTGTATCCACCCACTTTGACTGGGTCCTCGCGCCTTATGACGTATTAGCCTCCAAGGCGCATGCCAAAGTGCTGCACAAGGCAGGCTTGCTATCCGACGCCGACCTGGAAACCATGCTCGCCGGTCTCACCGAGCTAGGGGAGAAGGTGGATTCTGGCGAATTCCGCTCGGCGCCGACAGATGAGGACGTCCACGGTGCGATGGAACGCGGGCTCATTGAGATTGTCGGGCCGGAAGTAGGCGGTCGCCTGCGTGCTGGCCGCTCGCGTAATGACCAGGTAGCGACGCTGTTTCGCATGTGGGTACGCGATGCCATTCGTGATACCGCCGCCCAGGTGAGTGACTTGGTGGATGCCTTGGCCGATCAAGCCGCATCCCATCCCGATGCCATCATGCCGGGCAAGACTCACTCGCAAGCTGCGCAACCAATTCTGCTAGCACACGAACTTTTGGGCCATGCGCAGCCGCTTCTGCGCGATATCGAGCGCCTGCAGGATTTGGACAAGCGCCTAGCCGTGTCTCCCTATGGCTCTGGCGCGCTTGCTGGTTCATCTTTGCAGCTCGACCCAGAGGCGATTGCAGAAGAGCTAGGGTTCGACTCCGCTGCTGAAAACTCCTTGGACGGCACTGCGGCTCGTGACTTCGCTTCCGAGACTGCCTTCGTTTTGGCGCAGATCGCGGTGGATATGTCCCGCCTCTCGGAAGAAATCATCTATTGGTGCACACCGGAATACGGCTATGTCACGCTTGATGATGCTTGGTCGACGGGTTCGTCCATCATGCCGCAGAAGAAGAATCCGGACGTGCCGGAACTTACCCGCGGCAAGACTGGCCGCCTTATTGGCAATCTCACTGGGCTTTTGTCCACGCTGAAGGCTCAGCCGCTGGCCTATAATCGTGACCTGCAGGAAGACAAGGAGCCAATCGTTGACTCGGTGACACAGCTTAACCTGCTGCTGCCGGCGATGACCGGTCTTGTATCGACGCTGACGTTTCATGAGGACCGCATGCGCGAGTTGGCTCCGCGCGGGTTTACGCTGGCTACCGATTTGGCTGAATGGATGGTCCGCCAAGGTGTTCCTTTCCGTGAAGCGCACGAAGCCTCCGGCGCCTGCGTACGGATTGCTGAGGAACGTGGGGTGGACCTAATCGACCTCAGCGACGAGGACCTAGCGGGCGTCGACAAGCGGCTAAAGCCGGGCGTCCGCGAGGTGCTCACCATCGACGGAGCAGTGGCTTCTCGTGACACCAAGGGTGGCACGGCCGGCGCTCGAGTGGCAGAGCAACGGGAAAAGGTACGGGAACGGGTCGCTGCGGCCCGCACGTGGGCGCAGACGCCACTGCGCTAATGAGTTCTTTTCCCTGAAAACCGCATGGTCTATGGCCATGCGGTTCTTTTATGCCTAGAAGCGGGGGTAGGGAAACGGCCCCTATTTCCAACCCTCCAACTGCATTGTTGAACACAATGGGGGTGCCGGTGACGTGGGTAACAGTATGGTGCGGTACTATCCTTGCAGAGAATGTGACCTAACAGACGCATTCCTGTCAATGAAAGGACGATCTCTCCCATGACAGTAAATTCGCCGCCGCCCACAGCGGGGCCGCACGAGAACGAGAAGGCGGTCTACGCTTCGGAAGACCACGGCCTGCAAAAGGGGATGGGCAATCGCCAGCTCCAGATGATCGCCATCGGTTCTGCCATTGGTACCGGTCTTCTTTTGGGTACCGGTAGCCGCTTGCAAGACGCCGGACCGTTCCTAGCGGTGCTGTACCTTATTTGTGGCTTCTTTGGCTATATCATCCTGCGTTCTCTTGGCGAGCTCATTGTCTATCGCCCCAGCTCCGGTTCCTTCGTCTCCTATGCCCGTGAGTTCTACGGTGAGAAGACCGCTTTCGTCACAGGCTGGTTGTACTGGGGAAACTGGGCGATGACCTTGGTGGCGGACGGCACAGCCGTAGCTATCTACATCAAGTGGTTTAGCCAGTACACGTCGTGGCTCGACGCCGTTCCGCAGTGGGCACTGGCCTTCGTTGTTATCTGCGGCATCCTTGTATTCAACATGCTCTCGGTGAAGATCTTCGGCGAGCTGGAGTACTGGTTCTCCCTCATCAAAATTGTCGCGTTGATCATCTTCATGTTGGTGGCCATCGGTGTCCTTATTCTTGGCCACCCGAGCGGCGATCCCACCGGCTTTAGCCTCATTTCTGATAACGGTGGCTGGCTGCCCAATGGCCTCATGCCTGCCGTCATCGTTGTCCAAGGTGTCGTCTTTGCCTACGCCGGCATCGAGCTTGTTGGAACCACCTCCGGTGAGACTAAAAATGTAGAAAAGCATATCCCGCGCGCAGTCAACAATGTGCTGCTCCGCATCTTGATTTTCTACTTCGGCTCCGTGCTATTGCTGACCTTGGTGTTGCCATACACTAACTATGTCGCAGATGTTTCGCCGTTCGTGACCTTCTTTGAGTCCCTGGGCGTTGGCGCGGCGGCTCCGATTTTCCAACTTGTCGTTATCACCGCTGCGATTTCCTCGCTCAACGCTGGCCTGTATTCCACCGGCCGCATTATGTACAACATGTCCACCTCCGGCTCCGGCCCGAAGTTTGGCGCTCGCATGTCCAAGTCTGGTGTTCCCTACGGCGGCATCGTCATGGCGGCCATGGTGGGCTTGGTAGGCGTCTTCCTCAACTATGTGGTGCCGGAGATGGCGTTTGAAATCGTGCTCAACCTGGCAGCCTTGGGTACATTGGCGTCCTGGGCGGCAGTTGCGCTCTCGCACCTCAAGTTTGTGCGCCTAGCCAAGAGCGGAAGCTATACCCGACCGGGATACCGCTCGCCGTTTGGCGAAGGCGGAGACTGGGCAGTGCTCATCTTCATTGGCCTAGTCATTATCTTGATGGCCTTTGATTATCCAATCGGCACTTTTGCACTTGCATCGACCCTGCTCCTCGTTCCGGTCTTTATGGCAATGTGGTACGCATGGCGCGACCGTATTCGTACAATCGCGGAAGAGAGGAAGGCCAAGCATCTGCCAACCTCCAGCTTCCCGGCCGCACCGCAAACAGACCTTCACCCAAAGAAATAGAAAGGAACTTTTATGAACCACGCAGTTAAGTTCGTAGACGTAGAAAATATGGCGCGCTGGATTCAGCGCGAGGGCGTTGAAAACATCATTACCGGAATGGTGGACTACCTCGAGGCTGACTACCGCGAGTGGGAGCGCTTTGACAAGATTCCGCGCGTTGCCTCCCACACCCCATTCGGTGTCATCGAGCTCATGCCGACCTCTAACGGTAAGGAGTACTCCTTCAAGTACGTCAACGGCCACCCGTCCAATCCGGCCCGTGGTTTCCAGACCGTTACCGCCTTTGGCGTGCTTGCCGACGTCGACAATGGCTACCCCACCTTCGAAGCCGAGATGACGCTGCTTACCGCACTGCGTACTGCCGCAACCTCCGCCATGGTGGCAAAGCACCTAGCACGCAAGGACTCCAAGCGCATGGCCATGGTCGGTGCCGGATCCCAGTCTGAATTCCAGGCCTTGGGCTTCCGTGGCGTGATGGGCATCGAGGACATCACTATTTATGACATTGACCCTGAGGCGGTAGAGAAGTTCAAGCGCAATCTGGAGCCACTGGGCTTTAATATCACTGCCTGCTCTAGCGTCGACGAGGCAGTTCTTGGCGCAGACATTATTACCACCTGCACTGCAGACAAGGCACAAAACCAGATTCTGGCCGAGCGCCACGTCGCCCCAGGTGTCCACCTCAACGCTGTTGGCGGTGACTGCCCAGGTAAGACCGAGCTGGAAAGCTCCATTCTGGACAAGTCCAAGGTCTTCGTGGAGTTCCCGGAGCAGACTCGCATCGAGGGCGAAATTCAGCAGAAGCCCGAAGACTTCCCGGTTGTCGAGTTCTACCAGGTGCTCACCGGCCAGGCCACCGGCCGCGATGACGATGAGCAGATCACCCTCTTCGATGATGTCGGATTCGCAATCAACGACTTCTCCGCGCTGCGTTACCTGCGTGATTCCGTCAAGGGAACCGACTTGGAGTCTGAGATCGACATCATTGCCAACCCGGACGATCCTAAGGATCTGTTCTCCTTGGTTGCTAACGTTCCGTCCTTGCTTTAAAGCAAAGGTGGGGTAGAGGGATTTTACTTCTCCCTCTACCCGCTGGGATTAGATGTAAGAGTCTTGACCCAATGTTGCTCGAGGTACTTGTCCGTCCGCAGGACAAGGGCCTGTTGATATATCCGGAAGATAAGCAAGTCCTTGTCAATGAGCGTTCCTAGCATTGCCTATCCCATTGAAGATGACGTTCCAGTAATTCTGGTAGGCCACGCGATGAAATGGCCCTCATGAATCTGGATTCTATGTAAAGTCTGGATACTCTGTGCTAAGCAGGTGACTCCCCAGCACCTTTTTATGAATCCAACGCGAAGTTCAAGGTGGACCTACCGGAAAACCCGAATCACCTTGTCATCGACATCATTGACTAGCTAGTGCTTAGGTATTCCGTGGAACGCTGCGGGCTGGCTTGTTATGCCGCCTGCGACGTTTAGCATATTAATACCACGCTGTTTTGCATCCGCGGCGAAGGTCGAGATGAAGTTGGCCGATCGCTTGCCGGAAGCACAGTATACCCACGCTTTGCGCTGCCCTTCGGCCTGCAGGGAATCGAGCAGGCAGCGCGCCACCTCTGGATCGTCCTGCCACACGGAGGTTGGTAAATGGTAATGCTCTGTGCCGGCAGCAAAAAAGAAATCATCTATGGCAGCCTCCCCGGCCTCGCGCACGTCGATGGCCGCGGCACCGTCGCGCAGATCTTCGAACATCTCGGGGGCAGTGGCAGCGGCAGCATCGGCATCCGGCACGGCACAAGCTGCGCTACCGTAGTCTTGCTGCAGCTGTGTGGTTAGCTCGCGTGCCGGGTCGTGGGGCACGCGGAAGTGAGTGATGGAGGCGGTCAGGGCATCGTAGATGCTCAACAAGCCCACCCGGTCGTGGTTCATGCCGGTTGCGAACTGGATTAGCTCGGTGGACATCAAGCCCGCGACCACGCTGGTGGTTACGCCCAGCACACCGGCGGTGGCGCAATCCGGCACGGAATCTGGGTCGGGTTGCAGGGGATAGAGGTCGCGCATTCCCACGCCGGACTCGGCGCCGGGCCCAGACCACCACACTGCGCAGTCGCCCCGGTAGCGAAGCACCGAGCCCCACACCAGCGGGGTGCCTGTGATCTCCGCAGCATCCGCTGCTAGGAACTTGGTGGCAAACGTGTCAGAACCATCCACTAGGATGTCCACCCCACGAAGGTAGCCCACGGCATTGTCGACGGTAAAACGGTCGCGAATCGCATGTACTACGATGCCGGTTTGCAGCTGCCGGAGCTTTTCGGCGGCGACGTCCACCTTGGGCCTTCCCACATCGTGGGTGCCGAACAGGATCTGGCGGTGGATGTTAGTGAGATCCACCGTGTCGTCATCGATCACAGAGATTTCGCCAACACCGGCGGCAGCTAGCTGCTGCATCAGGGGGCAGCCCAATCCGCCAGCGCCGATGACGAACACGTGGGTGCCGTGCAGCGCCTCTTGCTGGGGGATGCCGAAGCCAGGCAATAGGGTTTGGCGGGCTACTCTGTACAACTCTTCGCGGGGCAGTGGGCTCATTACAGGACTTTGTCTTCCCAGCTAGCCAACCCCTCGAATGATGACGAGGCCACGGCGTGCTGCCGTTTCGGAATGCGGCCAGCTTGCCGGGCCAACCGGCCACCTTCCACGGCGTATTTCATTGCAGTGGCCATCGCCATGGGGTCCTGGCAGCGGTTAATAGCACTCGCTAAAAGCACGCCATCGCAGCCCAGCTCCATGGCCAGTGCAGCATCGGAGGCCGTGCCCACACCGGCATCCAGCAGCACGGGAACATGGGTGCGCGAACAGATCAGCTCGATGTTGTGCGGGTTCAGGATGCCTAGGCCCGTGCCGATGGGCGAGCCTAAAGGCATCACCGCTTCCACGCCCACGTCTTCTAGACGCTTGGCGACGATCGGATCGTCGCTGGTATATGCCAGCACCACAAATCCTTCAGCAACCAGCATCTCGCAGGCATCCACGAGCTCTACCACGTCGGGCAGAAGCGTATGGTCATCCGCGATAACTTCCACCTTCACCCAATTGGTGCCCAGCGCCTCGCGGGCTAGCTTGGCGGTTGTTACTGCGTCCCGAGCGGTGCGGCACCCAGCAGTGTTGGGCAGCACGTCAATGCCCAATCGCTGCAAGAGCTCGAAGATGGATTCCCCACCGGTGCTAGCGCTCGTGGCACTGTGCCTACGCATGGCAACGGTGGTCAGCTGTGTACCGCTGGCAACTAAGGATTGTTCCAACATAGCCTGGCTACTTGCCCCGCCGGTTCCCATCACTAGGTGCGAATCGAATTGTTTATCTGCGATAGAAAGCATGAGTAAAGCCCTAACCGCCCTGCACGGCGATCAGGATATCCATTTCATCGCCGTCGGTAACTTCATAAGACCAGTCGCTGGCCGGAATCACGTCGCCATTGACGGCCACGGCGACGCCTTTCGGCGAGGCATCGCCGGTCTCTGCTTTTACGACGGCAGCCACGGTGATATGCCCCTCGCTGCTGCGGCGCTTTCCATTAAGCGTGTATTCCATGGTGCTTATTCCTTTCTTTTGTGGCTATCGGGGTGGGCTGTATCGGGCGTGGCGTAGTGGATCGCAGGCAGAGATGTCTATCTCCAACCCGTTGGCGGGGTAGGTGCCCAACCCCAACTGGGCACCTACCTTAGCCCCAAAGGCGGACAACAGGATTCCGTGGCGGAAGTAGCCGGTGGAGATCACCAGCCCGTCGCGCACCTTGCCAAGGTAGGGCAGATCATCTGGTGTGCCGGGCCGGGCGCCGACGATGGCTTCGATGAACTCGCAATCCTCTAGCCCAGGAACCACGCGGATGGCGTCTCGAAGAAGCGTGTGCACACCGTCTACAGAAGGACCTTTGCGGTTGTCTTCGCGGCTGGTTGCACCGACGGCTATGGTGCCATCGGTACGGGGGATGACATAAACCGGCCGGTCCTCCACGAATGCGCGCACCACTCGGGTAAGCGGTTCGCCACTGGTGTGCACCAGCGCGTCTGGGACCCGCAGCCGCAGCATGTCACCGTACACCGGCCGTAGCGCTAGGGGATTGACACCCTCGAACCAGCCGTCTACGTCTTTGGCACCTAGCCCGTTGCAGAGATAGACCGTGTCGCCGGTGGCCACTCGGCCATCGGTGAGCTGTACATCGTGCCCGTTGATGCGCGTTGCGGCCGTCGCCACGAAGCGAACTCCGGCTTGCTGCAGGTAGTCCAACAGGCACGCGCTGAACATGCGCGGGTTGATCTGATGGTCGCCCGGGATTTCCACTGCCGCCGCCAACTGGGGGCTTAGCCCCTGCTCTAGCCTTCGGGCTTGCCGTAGTGTCAGCGCCTGGGCATCCATACCGTGTCTTTGCTGCAGCGCCAGCAACTCGCGGATATGGACGCCATCGGCGCGGTCGGCACCCACCACCAGGGTGGATTCACTGCGGTGCCCGGTCGGTGCGGTAGTTTTCTTACCCAACCTGGCCAGCAGGTGGGGGAACATCTCGCCCGAAGCCACCATCAGCGGGTACAGCGGCTCTTGCCGGTATTGCACCTCCGCAACCGGCGCCAGCATGCCACCGGCCACGAACGTGGCACCGCTAATGGGCTGGGGATCGACCACTACAATTTCTTGTGGGGATACGCCCGCTTCCACCAATTCGAATGCCGTGGCCAGCCCGATGATTCCCGCGCCAATGATGGCGTGCTCCGCGCGTAGCTTCTGACTATCGGGGTGGTTGCCCGGGCTGAGAACAGTGTTATTCATGTGAACCGATTGCTGCATTCCCGTTCACCCGATCGAAAGCTTGCACAACCGTGGTCGCCAAGGTAGTCGGATCATCGGAGTCCATGAAGGCGCGCACAATCGCCACACCAGACACACCGGTTTGGGCCAGTGCTGCGGCATCGGTGGCCTGTACATCACCGATTGCCACGACCGGAACGGCCGAGGCCGCCACGAGTGGGGGATAGCCTTCCAACCCCAGCGGAGTGCGGCCGGAGATTTTCGTCGGGGTGGGGCGGAACGGACCGGCACCGATGTAGTCGATCACATCTGCGTACTCGTTAGCGTCCTGCACTAGCTCTAGGGTTCCGGTGGTCAGCCCGATGATCGCATCCTCGCCAAGAATCTGCCGCGCCAGGTGCGGGTTCAAGTCGTCTTGGCCGATGTGTACGCCGTGGATGTGGTGATCATCCATTAGGGCGGCCGCTACATCCACTCGGTCATCGATAAGCACCTTCGTTGCCGGATTGGCTTCCTCGACTGCCGCGGCAACGTCGATAGCTAGGGCGGTCAGATCGCGCACGCTGATGGGCTTGCTGCGCACTTGAATCACGCCCGCACCACCGGCGGCCGCTGCCGCGGCAACCTGGACGACCTTTTCCTGCGGTGCTCCCGTAACGTGGTAGCACCGCAGATCCAGGTGGCTACCCTGCGCAGCAGGGCGAGGCTTAGCGCTCACTGGGGATCGCTGCTTCCTTCTCCAGATCCTCGGCCACTTCCTTGGCCTCATTGCGGTCTAGATACAGCTTGGATCCCGCACGGCGGAACTCCTCGGCCATTTCTTCTTCGCCTTCGGTACTAGTGACGCGTTCTCCGTCTACACTCTGGCGCCCGAAGCCTGGCAAGCCGAGGTCCTTGACTAGCGTTTGCTTCTGGTCGGTGGCCAGAGCCTCATCGATCTTGTCACCGAATGCGTCGCGGATGTCCTGGCTGATCCGCATGGAGCAGAACTTAGGTCCACACATCGAGCAGAAGTGAGCGGTCTTTGCCGGCTCCGCGGGCAGAGTTTCGTCGTGGTAGGACTGGGCAGTATCCGGGTCTAGGGACAGGGCAAATTGATCGTGCCAGCGGAACTCGAAGCGCGCCTTGCTCATCGCATCGTCCCACTCGTGGGCGCCAGGGTGGCCCTTGGCGACGTCGGCGGCGTGGGCGGAGACCTTGTAGGTAATTACACCGGTCTTCACGTCGTCCTTGTTCGGCAGGCCAAGGTGCTCCTTCGGGGTGACGTAGCACAGCATTGCGGTACCTCCCATGGCGATATTGGCCGCACCGATGGCGGAGGTAATGTGGTCGTAGCCAGGCGCAATATCGGTGACCAGCGGCCCCAGGGTATAAAACGGTGCGCCGCCGCACCATTCCTGCTCTTTTTCATTGTTAACCTGCACCATGTTAAGCGGCACGTGGCCTGGGCCTTCGACCATGACCTGAACGTCGTACTCCCAGGCGCGGTGGGTTAGCTCGCCGATGGTCTTCAGCTCAGCGAACTGGGCTGCGTCGTTGGCATCGGCGATGGAGCCTGGGCGCAGGCCGTCGCCCAGAGAGAACGCAACGTCGTACTTGGCGAAGATCTCGCACAGCTCGTCGAAGTTCTCGTACAGGAAGGACTCCTTGTGATGAGCCAAGCACCAGCCGGCCATGATGGAACCGCCGCGGGAAACGATGCCGGTTACGCGCTTGGTGGTCAGCGGCACGAAGGGCAGGCGTACGCCGGCGTGGATCGTCATGTAGTCCACACCTTGTTCGCATTGTTCGATCACGGTATCGCGGAAGATTTCCCAGGTCAGGTCCTCGGCCACGCCGTCGACTTTCTCGAGTGCCTGGTAAATCGGCACGGTACCGATCGGTACCGGGGAGTTGCGCATGATCCACTCGCGAGTGGTGTGAATGTCGTTACCGGTGGATAGGTCCATTACGGTGTCTGCACCCCAGCGGGTGGCCCAGCGCAGCTTGTCTACCTCTTCGCGGATGGACGAGCTCACCGCGGAGTTACCGATATTGGCGTTGATCTTCGTATTGAAGGCATTGCCGATGATCATCGGCTCAGATTCCGGGTGGTTGATGTTGTTCGGGATGATCGCCTTGCCGGAGGCAACCTGCTCGCGCACCTTTCCTACGTCGCAGTGTTCGCGCAGTGCGACGTATTCCATCTCCGGGGTGATAATACCCTGGCGGGCGTAGTGCATCTGGGTTACGCGCTTGCCCTCCTTGGCCCGCAGCGTCTGGCGGCTAGCGCCTTTCCATTCGTCACTGGCCTCGCCACGTTTGAGGGCGCGGTTACCGTCATCCAACAGGTTGCGGCGCCTGCCCTCGTAGGCTTCTACATCACCGCGGGCTTCGATCCACTCACTGCGCAAAGCCTCCAGGCCCTCGGTCGGTTCGGCCCAGGGGCCGCGAGTGCGGTAGAGCTTCTGCGGTGGATTCGGGCCCGTTGGGGAATCGTCCAGCTGAACTTCGGTTTCCGGCACCTGTAGGGTGAAGGTCTTGCCGAAGGATTCCACCTGCTTTTCGATGGGGGCGAAGCTGTGCTTCGGGTGGATTTCCGCACCATAGTCGTCATTCGGGATGGTAGTGCGGGTGTGCTGTGTAGACGGATCCGTCATAAAAGTCTCTCCTCATTCTTCCTTCGCTGGTTCTAACCAGGCAGGTTCTAGCGGTACTCGCGCGGGGATTACAGCGCGATCTCAGCTCGATACCTCGAGCGCCCGTGTTCGGTTGCACTTCCTACTGTAACGCACAGCACCCGCGTGTTAAGTCCTAGGGCGGACGGTTGATTGGACAGCCTCAATGAGCAAAGTAGAAAAGCGGTAAACAACTACAGAGAGTCACTCGGTGGGATGGCTGGGGCACGGGTTAGACTTAACAGCATGATTGATCAGAAGCTCCTAGAGATCCTCGCGTGCCCGATCGACAAGCAACCGCTGGAGGATCACGGCGACTATTTGGTTAACCCTAGGCTGAACAAGGCCTATCCGGTGCAGGACGGCATTCCGGTCCTGCTGGTGGACGAGGCTAAGGACTGGCCCATTGGGTCCAAGTAACTAAAGCCACACGCTCTGGAAAAGCAGACACTTAGATAATTAGGGAACAGGGGAGCACCTACGTATGACTAACAACACGAACATTGTTGACGAACTGGAATGGCGCGGGCTCATTAACCAGTCCACGGATTTGGAGGCTTTGAAAGAGGCCACAGAGAACCCGATCAGCTTGTACTGCGGTTTCGATCCGACGGGAAGCTCGCTGCACGCTGGGCACCTAGTACCACTGATTATGCTGAAACGCTTTCAGCAATTCGGCCACCGTCCAATCGCGCTGGCCGGCGGTGCGACGGGAATGATTGGTGACCCACGTGATGTTGGGGAGCGTTCTATGCTCACGGAAGAGCAGATCGCAGAGAATATGCAGATGATCAAGACACAACTTGAATCTTTCGTGGACTTCACCGATGAGAGTGACGTTTCAAGCCCAGCGGTGATGGTGAACAACGCGGACTGGATTAGCCAGATCAACGTCATCGAGTACCTGCGCGATATCGGTAAGAATTTCTCGCTGAATACCATGCTGGACCGCGATACGGTTAAGCGCCGCTTGGAGTCCGATGGCATTTCCTACACCGAGTTTTCCTACATGCTGCTGCAGGCTAACGACTTTGTGCACCTGCACAATGAGTACGACTGTGTCCTGCAGATTGGCGGTGGCGACCAGTGGGGCAACATCGTTTCCGGTGTGGATCTGAACCGGCGCGTGAATGGTGCGAAAGTCCACGGCCTGACGGTACCGCTGGTGACGGACGCCGAGGGTAATAAGTTCGGCAAATCCACCGGCGGCGGCAAGCTATGGTTGGATCCGCAGCTGACCAGCCCATACTCCTGGTACCAGTACTTTATTAATGCTGGAGACGCGGTGGTTATCGATTACCTGCGTTGGTTTACATTCTTGACTCAGGAGGAGATCGCGGATCTGGAGCGCAAGGTAGAGGAGGAACCCTACAAGCGTGAGGCGCAGCGAGTGTTGGCGCGAGAAATGACCACACTGGTCCACGGCGCACAAGCCACCGAAGCAGTGGAGCTGGCCTCTCAAGCTTTGTTCGGTAAGGCGGAGTTACAGGATTTGGACGAGGCCACCCTGTCTTCTGCATTGCAGGAGACCGAGGTAGCGGAAGTCAGCTCGGATGCCACGATCCTGGATCTATTGGTAGGTGCGGGATTGGAGAAATCGAAGGGTGCCGCGCGCCGCACTGTGGGTGAAGGCGGTGCATACGTGAATAACCAGCGCATCGAGGACATCGAATGGTCTCCGTCTTCCCAAGACCTCCTGCATGGCTCGTGGCTGGTATTGCGCAAGGGCAAGAAGCGCTTCGCTGGGGCACGGGTTGTGAATCCTTCCTAATGCCGTCACGCTTCGTGTCAATAAGGTAGCTACATGATCCCTTGGTAACGGTTATTGGCCATTTACCAGGGGATTTGTGTGTTTCTAGGTGTGGGGTGTAGCTTTATCGAAGTCGCTGAGAGGTAGCCGGGAGGTTACTTGATGGTGACATTTTGTGCGGACTTTGTTTGATGATTTGATTTTGTTCTTTGAGTTGAGTAAGTTTGTACGGGCTGCCGATGAGAGGTTAACGGGAAGTTAATTTTTTGTTGGTTGGTGGTGATGTTTGAGAACTCAATAGTGTGCCAATGTACTTTTTATTTTTTGTGTGCATGGTTGTGTGTTGATTGGTTTGTCTGCCAGCAGGCTTAGTGGTTTGTTGGTTGGTGTGTGCCGGTTGGGTATGTGGAACACGTACCTTTTTGAATGCTGTTTGGTGTTTCGGCTGCATTGAGATGGATTGGTTGGCATGTGATTGTGTTTACCTTTTTTGGTTTCCTCTTTTTGACCCCGTCGGGTTGAGGGGACTGTTTATTTTTTCTTTGTAGTAATTTTTTGGACGCCAGCATGAGCTGCATTTTGTGTGGTTTGTGGTGGTTTGTTCTTTTGTTGGGTTTCGGGCTTTTCACGGCCTGTTTCGGATTTGTTCTGAAATTTTTT